>NZ_JNAA01000043.1:0-14566 GCF_000696055.1 Exiguobacterium sp. AB2 | reverse complement strand
TCGGGAAATTCACGGCGACGGCGTCGTACACGCACAAAGGTCGTACGGTCACGCTCGACGTGCCATACGAAGTGAAAGGGTATGAGTTGTCGATTATGCATACGAACGACACACACGCAGCACTCAAATATGCACCTAACCGTGCAACGGCAATCAAACAAGTGCGTGCTGAAAAACCAAACGCGCTTTTGATTGATGCTGGGGACGTCTTCTCAGGATCGCTTTACTTCAACGAGTTCAAAGGCCAAGCTGACCTTAAACTTATGAACTACATGAAGTACGACTTGATGGTACCGGGTAACCACGAGTTCGACCTCGGTACAGAGGCAGGTCATAAAGAGTTGTCGCAATTCGTCCGCTACGCGAACTTCCCGTTCGTCAGCTCGAACGTTGACTACTCGAACGACCAATACATGAAGAACCTTTATCGTGACGAAACAACAGAAAAAGCCTTCAACGGGCGTCTCTACGAAGGAGTCATCAAAGTGGTTGATGGCAAGAAAATTGGCTTCTTCGGCTTGACGACAGAAGATACAGCGAATATTGCAAGCCCGGGACCAATTCAATTCCAAAACTATATCGAAGAAGCGAAGAAAGCCGTCAAGGCGTTCGAAGATATGGGGATTGACCAAATTGTAGCAGTTTCTCACCTTGGCTTCGATGATAATCCGAATATTGACAATGATCAAATCCTTGCTGCAGAAGTCGATGGGATCGACATCATCATCGGTGGTCATACGCATTCACGATTGAATGCGCCGGTTGTTGTCACAGAAGGCAAGTCAGAGCCGACACTTATTGTCCAAGCATTCCAATACAGTGAACTCCTCGGGACACTCGACGTTGAGTTCGACAAGGACGGGAAAATCGTTGCACACGAAGGTCGTTTAATCGACGTGAAGGCACTCGAACCAGACGTTCGTGCAGTTCAATTGCTCGCTCCGTTTAAAGAAGAAGTTGATCGCATCAGCAATGAGCCGATTGGAGTCTCGCTTACAGCCCCGCTCCTCAACCCACGTTTCTCTGATCCGTCAGATGTGAGTGTCCGGGCAAATGAAACGGCTCTTGGAAACTTGATTGCCGACGGTATGCTTGCTAAAGCGAAAGAGTTCGATGCGAACGTAATAGCGGCTGTTCAAAATGCAGGTGGCATTCGTGCTGGTATTGATGAGGGGCCTGTGACGACAGGAGAAGTCATCACAGTACTTCCATTTGGTAACACTCTTTCTATCATGGAATTGAAAGGTAGCGAGTTATTGGCAGCGCTTGAGCGCAGCGTCAGCGTTTATCCGCGTGAGAATGGTGGATTCCTTCAAGTTTCAGGTCTTAAAGTCGAGTTTGACAGCTCGAAACCTGCGAACGAGCGAATCGTCAAAGTGACTTACAACGACGGGACGAACGATGTCGCGATTGATCCGAACGGAACGTATAAAGTTGCAACGAATTACTACACAGCTACTGGTGGGGACAACTTTGTTGAGTTCGAAGCTGCGTTCAAAGATGGACGTGTCAATGACCTCGGTCTTAGCGACTGGGAGAACTTGCGCGACCATATGCTCAGCATCGGAGAAATCACACCGACGGTCGAAGGCCGCGTGGTCGACGTCAAAGAATAATGAATTGCGAAAGGACATCTACGGGTGTCCTTTTGTTCTGTCTTCGATTTGTCATCCAGATGATTTTGCCTTTTGAATTGAGCGTTTGCTATAATCAATGGGTGTCGAAACGAGATGTTTCAAATAAGAGGGCATCGGCTAAAGAGAAAACGATGCCATTATGAATTTGGAGGAACCCCCATGAGTTGGAAACGTAAAGTGAAACGTGGTGTCTATTTAGGCATGCAGCGCGGCAAACGAATCGGCCGTCGGTTGATGAAAGGGACGAAGACGCAAGTGCAGACGAGACAGTTCGTCGAAGTCGTCCCGTCTTGGCATGCCCGGACGTCTGCAAACTATGAAGTGGACGGCGCGGCGCTCGTTTCTACGATGGCCGAGAAGCAATTTTTGACGTACGGAGAGCGTGCCTCGTCCTTCCGCACGGTGCCGGGCCCGGACTCGTTCCAGCTCAACCCGTCGATTCGCGAGTTTGACGCGAGCCTGAACGTCGAGAAGAGCGGTGACATCGATGTCACGCTTCTCGTCATGATGTATAACGATCAAGAACGGACGCGCGTCGTCCGTGTCGGGGACGGTGTCCGTACGACGGTCACGCTCCGTGAAGATGAGACGAAGACTCGCTTCGTCATCCAGACGCAAGGGAAAGGGCGCGTCTTAATCCAGTCGCTCCTCATCGACGGACAGCCGCTTTGGAACGTCGAAGGGATGAGCAGCGCCGTCGCCGATGCCGACTTCGATACGATGATCGAGCTCGACGCCGAGTCGCTCGAACTCCTATCCCCGCTCAGCCGCATCGTCCATGTTGACGGCGGCACGATCACGGTGACCGGACAAGGCAACCAATATGAACACTACGGCGTCCATGAATCGGCGCCCCCACATGTCGACACCGAACGCGGCATCGACTTCCCGCTCGCCGATATGGACGACTACGTCTATCGTTTCTATTTAAAAGGAGACGCGACCGAGATGGCGAAAGCGACGCTTTTCGTCGCGACGTACGCGCACGGCGAGCGCGACCAGCTCATCGAGGTGCCGCTCGGCTTCAGCAACGTCATGAGCCTCACGCCGAGCCACGACTCGGTCCGCTACTTCGTCCGCTTCCACGGGAACGGCACGATCTCGGACTTGAAGCTCGGCGTCATCCGCGAGAACAGCGTCCGTCGCACGGAGACGTTCGACCTCGACCCGACGTTCTGGACAATCCCGACGCCAGAGTCGATCAAGCTGAAACAAGACCCGAACGGCCTCCGCCTCGTCCTAGACGTCGAGCCGGACGTGCGCCGTTACGTATCGTACATGGAGACGAACAACCGCTTCACGGTGCTCCCGAAAGAGAAGCCGTACACGGTCCGTCCGAACCACCGCTACCGTGTGACGGTCGACGGTGAGCTCGGCGAGAACACGGGCGTCGTCCTCTACATCATCTCGTACTCGCTCACGGAGCGGTTGTCGATGCAACAAGTGCAACTCGGCAGCGAGAAGATTTTCGAGTTCGGAAAAGACGTACGTTACCTCCGCTTCGCCCTCCGCGTCGACGGACAAGGCGAGACGCTCGTCACGAACATCCGTGTCAGCGAGGAGATCATCACCGACCGGACGCAAGTGCCGGAATGGATCGACCCGCGTGAGGCCCGCCTGTTCGAGGCGACGCCGCGCGAGTTGCACGAGATGAAAGTCGCGGCCATCTTCGATGAGTTCACGACCGCTTCGTATCGTCCGGAATGTGAATTGATCACGTTCTCGCCGGACGACTGGCCGGCCGTCCTCGCCGATCGTCAGCCCGACTTCCTCATGGTCGAGTCGGCCTGGAAAGGAAACGACAAGACGTGGGAGAAGAAAATCGTCAAATACGGCACGAACACGTGGGAAGAGCTCGACGCCCTCCTCGAGTGGTGCCGTTTGAACAACGTCCCGACCGTGTTCTGGAACAAAGAAGACCCGATTCACTACGACCGGTTCATCGAGACGGCGAAACGGTTCGACTTCGTCTACACGACGGATGCGAACATTCTCGACAACTATAAAGAAGATTGCGGGCACGACCGGGTCGGCGCATTGCCGTTTGCGGCGCAGCCGAAAGAGCATAATCCAATCCGTCTACCGGGGACGCGTGAACCGTACGCCTCGTTCGCCGGCTCGTATTACGCGAACCGCCACGAGTCGCGCCGCATCGACATGGACCGCCTGTTCGCGGCGGCCGACAAGTACGGTCTCGTCATCTACGACCGCAACTATGAGATGAATCAGCGCGGGGAGACGGACCAGCTCCAATTCCCGGAGCAGTTCCGTAAGTCGATTCGCGGTAGCTTGAAGTACAACCAGATTGCGAAAGCCTACAAAGGCTTCAAAGTCATGTTGAACGTCAACTCGGTGAACGACTCGCCGACGATGTTCTCACGCCGCGTGTTCGAAGGCCTGGCCTGTGCGACACCGGTCGTCAGCACGCGCTCCATCGGCGTCAAACAGATGCTCGGCGATTATGTCTTCTTGGATGAGGGCGACGAGATGCTCGAGGAGACGTTCCGTAAACTGTTAACAGACGACAGCTTCTACGAGGACGTCGCCATGGGCGGCATGCGTCACGTGCTCAAGTATCACACGTACACGCAACGCCTCGCCCAAGTCGTCGCTGCGATCGGTTTACCGTATCGTGTCGATCATCCGGAAGTCGCGCTCGTCGCATTCGTCCGTTCCGCGGACGAGATGGACCGCGCCGTCGAGACGTTCCGGGCCCAAGACTACGAGCATAAACACCTCGTCGTCTTCCTCGACAAGTTCGATGGCCACCTTGATTTATATGAGGCGTACAACACGGAAGACGTGTCGACGTTCATGCTCAGCTACTTGCCGCAATATAACGCCTTGTCTGAAATCTTGGACGGCTTCGACTGGATGGCGTTCATCCGACCGGGCGACTATTACGGTCCGTCGTACGTATCGGACTATATGCTCGCGACGCGTTACGCCGACTCGAACATCTTGACGAAAGAAGACTACTTCACGTGGGACGGCAAGCTCGAGAAGATTGACTCGGATGGAACGTACCGTTACGTCTTCGACGCGACGCCGTCGCGCTCGATCATGAAGCCGGACGTGCTCCGTTTTTATAGCGTGGCCGAGGCGCTCGACGTGTTGAAACAAGACGCGACGCTGAAAGAACTCGCCCAGTCCGGGGAACGCATCTTCAGCACGGACCCGTATCAATATGTAAAAGCAGGGAGCGACATGCCGCAAGCGGTCGCTCAGGAGGTACAACTATGACGACACCACTTCGCGTCCTCGTCTACGGGGACGTCAACTTGAACTTAATCGACGGGTCGGCCATCTGGCTGACGTCCGTCGTCTCGATGTTGAACCAAGACCCATCAATCAAAGTCGACGTGCTCTTGAAACGTTCGATCACGAAACCTGAGGTGACGGCCGGCATCCGCGAGTTGCCGAACGTCCGCTTCATCGACGTGTTCGCCGATCCAACTTACCAAGACGCGCCATACGTCGAGCGCAAGGTGCTCCAAGCCGACGAGGCGGCGGGGCTGATCGACGAGCTGATGAAAAAAGAGAAGTACGACCTCGCGTTCGTCCGTGGTTTCCAGCTCGCGTACGACTTGTCACAATATGAACAGACGATGGCGAAGACGTGGACGTACATCACAGATTTCACGCACGACCATACGCAAGCGTCCGAAGAAGAGCTCGCCCGGCTGAAACAAATCGCGTCGCGCTCGGCGCGCATGCTCTGCCAGACCGAGGCGATGAAGACGTACTTCGAGTCATTCTTGCCGACGGACCGCCCGTTCCTCATCTTGAACCCGATGATCCCGAACGTGAAAGACGCCGTCCCGACGTTCACGAAACCGAACGACCGTCTCGTCTACACGGGCAAGTTCGCGCCGCTCTGGTATTCGACCGAGATTCTCGACGCGTTCGCGAAGCTCCGTGCCGACTATCCGGCCGAACTGCACATCGCGGGTGACAAGTTCAACCAAGACCCGAACAACCCGAACTTCAAGCAGGAGATCCTCGCCCGTCTGAAGTCGGATGACGGGTTGACATGGCTCAAAGGCATCCCGCGCGCCGACGTCGAGACGCTCATCGAGTCGAGCGCGATCGGCGTGTCATGGCGCCATCCGGAGCTCGACGCCTCGCTCGAGCTGTCGACGAAGCTGCTCGAGTACGGCTCGCTCGGAAAACCGGTATTGTTGAACCGGAACCCGATGCACGAGCTCATCCTCGGCCCGGACTATCCGCTCTACGTCAACTCGGAACAGGAGTTCATCGAGAAGGCGAAGCTCGCCTTGACCGATGAGGCCGTTTACCGCGACGCGGCGACACGGCTCTATGAGATGGCGCAGTACTATACGTTCACGAACACGTACAAACGCCTCCGTGATGAGCTTTGGTCGATGAAGAAAATCAACCTGCTGTTCGCCGGACATGACTTCAAGTTCCTGCGTCTGTTCATGGACTACTTCGAGCGCCACCCGCGCTTCAACGTCTTGATCGACGAATGGGAAGGACACAAGATTCATGACGTCAATCACAGTAAGGCGTGTCTCGAGCAGGCCGACATCATCTTCTGTGAGTGGGGTCTCGGCAACGCCGTCTGGTACTCGCATCATAAGAAGCCGCACCAGACGATGATCGTCCGCATCCACCGCCAAGAGAAAGAGACGCCGTTCCCGCGCGAGTACAATCTGCACAACATCGACCGCATCATCCTCGTGTCGCCGTATATGCTTGAAGAGATGTACCGTCTGTTCCGCATCCCGCGCCACAAGATGACGATGATTTACAACGCCGTCGACGGGACGCGCCTCGTGCAACCGAAGCAGCTCGACGACTTGACGTTCCATCTCGGTATGATCGGGGTGAACCCGAAGCTGAAACGGCTCGACCTCGCGCTCGACATGCTCGAGACGCTCCGTAAGGAAGACGCACGCTACAAGCTGTTCATCAAAGGCCATCACCCGAACGAGATCTATTGGATCAACAAACGGGAAGACGAACGCGCCTATTACGACCGTCTGCTCGAACGGCTCGAAGAACCGGCGTTCAAGGACAGCGTCGTCTTTGACGGCCATGGGGACGACGTGCCGGAGTGGTTGACGAAGATCGGCTTCGTCTTGTCGACGAGCGACCTCGAGAGTTTCCACCTCGCGCCGGCCGAGGCGATGACGTCGGGCACGTACCCGATCATCCGCCACTGGACGGGCAGCGAGACGATTTATCCGGACGACGTGTTGATGGAGAACGTCCTAGACGGCGTCGACATCATCCGCTCGTTCCGCGGTGAGTCCGACAAGTTGCTCGCCTCGACCGAGCGATTCATGGCATATGCGCATCACCATTTCGCCATCGAGACGCTCGCGCCGAAGCTCGAACAACTCATCTTGACCGAAATGAATCGAAAACAATGAGCAAGCCCGGGCTTCCGGGTTTGCTCGTTTTATCATACTTTGAGGAGATATATTATGAGCCAGTTTATGTATGAAGCGAAGACGCACAAGTTCGATTTCGAACGTCGGGACGGACTGACACACGTCGTCTCCGAGACGCCGCTCGATGTGCGCCTCGGCCATTACGACTCGTCGCGCGAGGAACCCAATGGGATGAACGTCGCCTTGCGACTCGATGACGCCTTCACGGTTGACGTCCCGTTCAACAACTTGCTCCCAGTCTATTATTCGGAAGCACCGGTCGTCGTCGGGACATCGCTCATCGACGTAGCTGAGAAGGCCGGTAAGTCAAAAGAACAGGCGAAGGCGGCGAGCCAGATGCGCCACATCGGCCACGTCTTTGGCCGCGACACGCGCATCGAAGGTGTCAAACGCCTCGCTGCCGGTGAACGCCTGATTGTACGTGACGGCACGATCACGATCGAGACGTGGGACGAGCTGCCGCGCGGGTCGTCCAAACTCCGTGACGACTTCACCGATACGTGGCTCACGGCCCTTCGAAACGCCACGTCGGTCCCGATGACAGCTGTGAACGTGCCGTTCGCAGGGAGTGCGCTCGACGTGTTGCTCGCGAAGTTATACATCGAGGCAGGAAAAGATGTGACGCTCCACGTTCCGGATGAGGAAGGGAACGAGGCGACACTCGCCCGAGAGCTTCTTCCGGAAGCGAAGCGAGAAATCGTACCGGCGCCAGCGGACACGATGACGCTCTCGCTAAGCCGTCGTCTCGCGTCGTCGTTCGAGGCGACAGACGGCAACTTATCGGCTTATGAGAGCATCCCGACCGGACGTGACGTCGACCCCGCTTATGTCGAGGTCGGCAAGCACGGGTCGGACTGGCTGTACGGCAAGCACGTGTTTTTGAAAGACAACATGGATGAGCACGAGGCGAAGCAACAGCTGTCGAGAAAAGCCATCCGTCCGTTTGAAGGATTTGGCGAGGGCGAACGCGAACAAGTCGAGGCGATGCTCAATCAATTATTCGACGAAGAGGCGGACCGCGACTGGAGCGGCCGGCTCGAGGCGGCCTGGTTCCATTTGAAGGTCGAACATTTCCATGCCTACGCCCGGAGCGGATTCTTGCGTGAGATGACGATTCTCCAGCCGCTCTTCGACCGTGACGTCCTGCGCCACATCATCGAGGCGCCTTACGAGACCCGCCGTCAAGGTCAGCTCGTCAAAATCGCCCTCGACGCCTTGTTCGGCGAGAAGCCACTCCATTTCGTCAAAGAGACGTTCGCCTGGAGCGACTCGCCGCTGTTGCCGACGATTATCCCGGCGCCGCTCAACTGGCGCCTCATGCTCGACCATGTCGCCCCGGAGCAAGTGAAGCAGTTGAACGAACGGCTCGGTGTCGAGACAGGCGTGACGGAACGCTTCAAACCGAGCGACACCCCGGAACACGGGTACGTCTCGCTTTGGAACGAATGGACGTCCCACAATTGGAACGTTCGATTGGACGGGTCCGAGATTGAGCCGGAGACGGTCGAATTGGTCGTGCCGGAATCGCACAAGCCACGTTCGGTGACGATCAAACCGTTCATCTATCATTACTTCGTCCCGTTCAACGCCGACTTGTTCACGTTGACGGAAGAACGGTTCGTCGCACACGTCGAAGTGGCGCCATTGAACGGGGAGAACGGGTATTTGCAACTGTTCAATCAGAGCTTCAGCGCGGTCCCGTCGACCGAGTTCCAAAAAGACGCGACACTCGGGAGTGCCCCGTATATCGACCTCGACGGCACGATCGAGCTGTTGACGGACGAACCGACGTCAATCGAGCTATATGTCATGCAATACGATGCGAAGAAAAATTTGAAGAAGACGGCGTTCAGCCACGAGCTCTCGCCTGGCGTGAACGAAATCCGTCACCGCATCCCAAAAGAAGTTGAGGCAAAGTTCATCAAGCTAGCATTCAAATTCCAAAACGACCAACACACCGTCCGTGTCAAGATGGGGTCGTGGGTCATAGAAAGCTGAGGAAAAGGTTATGGACCGTCAACAAGTTGAGTATGTCGAACGTGAGAATGCATTTTTACGGGAACAACTGCAAGCTTTGACCGACCAGATTGAAGCGGTGAGGCAAGAGGTGCTCGAAGAGGGTGCCAAGCACATCCGCGGGAAAGAGAACACGATTCAAAAGATGAAAGAGCTCGAGCGGGAAGTCCGCCAGGCGAAAGCGAACGCCGACAAGTGGCGAAAAGAGGCCGCGAGCGAGAAGGCGAAGCGTGAGACGACCGAAGCGGAAGTGGAGCGCTTGACCCAAATCATTGAACGGGCAAAAGCCATCCCGGTCGCCGGGAAGCTCGTCGCCAAAATTGAGCGGGAAGGGCAGTCGTCATGAACGGGTATGAGGAACAGTTGACCGCGATTCAAGCAGAGAAGAAAGCGTGGGTCCGCACGGTCGACGAGCAGTTTCAATCGTTGCGGCTACCTACTTTTTTAGAGGGGTCGCTCCAGCGCGGCATCAGCGTCATCGTCGCCTCGCACGACTCGGTCGACCTGTTGACGACGTGCCTCGCCTCGCTCGAACGCCAGACACTTCATCCGTCGCTCGTCGAATGGGTGCTCGTCTTCAATGGGCCGAATCGGCAAGCGCTCTATGACGCGAGTCTGGCCTACGGGAATGACGTCACCGTCCACCGTTTGCTCGAAGAAGAAGCGAACGTTGGGGTCGCCCGGAACCGTGGGCTTGAGGCGGCGACACGGCAATACGTGACGTTCTTGGACGAGGACGACACGTTGAGCGACATGTATTTAGAGGAATTGTTCAAGCGGGCACTCCCGGACCGAATCGTCATCGCCGACATTCAAGACCGCGACGCGGAAGGCAACCCGCTCACCTCGCCGCTCCATCGCGAGTTTTTACGGCTCGCCGGTCAGGACTGGGCCTATGAGCAGATGTCACAGCTATTGACGTTGAACGCCTGTAAGCTCGTCCCGACCGTCTATGCGAAACGTACGGCGTACGAGCCGAGCCTAAAGAGCGGGGAAGACGTCGTCTACTTCTCGACGCTGTTCGCCACGTTCACGCCGCGTGTCGAGTTACTCGAGCAGGGTACCGACGCGATTTATTACCGGCAGGTGCGTGAGCGCTCCGTCTCGAGACAAGCGCAGAGTCCCGATTTCTCGGTCCGCCAACGGATGGCGGTCATCGAGGCGCTGGATGCGTTGCTCGAGCGTGCGGATGAGCCGACGCGGCGCTTGATTGAGCGGAAGATCGACGCGCAGACGTCGATGATGAGTACGTACTATCGGGATGCGGCAGACGAGCGAGCGACGATTCGTAATCTTGTCGCTGAAACTGGGCTTTCGTACTTCTCGTACAGCGTCTTGAACCAACATGCCGCGGCGCACGCCGTCATCATCGGCGACAAGCTCAATCAGGCAGGAGAACTCATTGCGACGTATCCGGACACGGCCGTCGTCCGTGTCTACCTATTAAACCCGTATACGCGCGCGAAGTTGAAAGAAGTCGTGACCGAAGACGTGTTCCGCCGGTTAACGTTCGCAAACGTTTCCGTTTCGAATTGGTCATTATTACCCGAAGTTTGCTATAGTGTAGGGGATGTGCGTGCGGCGGCACTTAGTACAGAGTACGTGCTCGGTACGAACGTACGAGCGGTCCGCCCGGTATAATCCCGTTTTGTCATGAAAATGTAATTGCTTAATAAATCGGATCAGGAGTATAATGGGTTTGATTTTTGGTAAATCCTAAACAATATGAAATGTTAAGCAATATTCAGTGACACCTGTCACTAATCTATGGAGGTAATCTCAACTATGAAAGTATGTACGATCGGATTAGGATATATTGGACTCCCAACGTCTGCGGTCTTCGCCCAATACGGCGTCGACGTCGTCGGTGTGGACATTCATCAGTCAGTTGTCGATAAATTGAACCGTGGCGAAATCCACATCGAAGAGCCAGGCCTCGGAGACGTCGTCAAAGACGTCGTCGCGAAAGGCAAGTTCCACGCCTCGCTCGAGCCGGAAAAAGCGGACGCGTTCATCATCGCCGTCCCGACACCGAACAACGATGACGAGCATAAGTCGTGCGACCTCACGTATGTGCTCGAAGCGACGAAACGTGTGCTTCCATACGTCGAGAAAGGCAACGTCATCATCGTCGAGTCGACAATCGCACCACGTACGATGGACGACCACGTCAAACCGCTCGTCGAAGCAGCAGGTTTCGTCGTCGGTGAAGACATCTTCCTCGTGCATTGCCCGGAGCGCGTTCTCCCAGGTCAGATCTTGCATGAGCTCGTGCACAACAACCGTATCGTCGGCGGCATCACGCCAGCGTGTGCGGATGCCGGTGCGAACGTGTACGGCACGTTCGTAAAAGGTGAAGTCATCAAGACGGACGCGAAGACGGCT
Organism: Exiguobacterium sp. AB2; assembly: GCF_000696055.1. Classification (NCBI taxonomy): domain Bacteria; kingdom Bacillati; phylum Bacillota; class Bacilli; order Caryophanales; genus Exiguobacterium; species Exiguobacterium sp. AB2. The sequence goes on along the minus strand of NZ_JNAA01000043.1, from coordinate 3,108 downwards.
GAAATGTCGAAACTCATGGAGAACACGTTCCGTGACGTCAACATCGCCCTCGCGAACGAACTCGCGAAAGTATGTAACGCGCTCGACATCAACGTCCTCGACGTCATCGAGATGGCGAACAAGCACCCGCGCGTCAACCTTCACAGCCCAGGCCCAGGTGTCGGCGGACACTGCTTGGCGGTCGACCCATACTTCATCGTGGCGAAACAGCCTGAGCTCGCGAAAATCATCAAGCTCTCACGCGACACGAACGTCTCGATGCCGGCTTACGTCGTCGAGAACGTGCAGAAGCTCGTTTCAGACCAGCCAGAAGCAAAAATCGCCGCGTTCGGCGTGACGTACAAAGGGAACGTCGACGACATGCGTGAAAGCCCGGCTGTCGAGATCATCGAATTGATGCTCGAGCAAGGTATGAACGTGGCCGCCCACGACCCACACGTCGAAGTCTCGTCATCAAAACACTTCGACCTCGTGTCGAAAGAAGAAGCAATCAAAGATGCGGACCTCGTGCTCGTCCTCGTTGACCACAACGAGTTCAAAGCGCTCGACTTCAACGAGTTGAACGCAGCGATGCGCCGTCCGATGATCTTTGACACACGTAACATCGTGAAGGCCGATGACAGCGACCTTGCGGTTGTCAACTACGGAAACTTGTACGAATACGTCAACGGGAAAGTGACGTTGGCCTAATCCGTTAGGTGCCCGCTATGATCAAAGCCTCGAAACAAGTATTCATCGAACTATGGGAGAGTCTCTATTTAATATTGAGACTCTCTCTATATGAAACGAAAAGTCGCTATTCGATGCAGTACTTCGGATACTTGTGGGAAATCATAACGCCGATCATTCAGATTGCGATTTATTGGCTCGTCTTCGGGTTCGGTCTTCGTGCGGGTCGAGACGTTGGTGATGTTCCGTTCCTTCCATGGCTCGTTTCAGGAATCGTGCCATGGTTCTTCTTTGGACCGGCCATCGTCAGTGGTTCTCGATCCGTTTTTTCGAAGATCGCACTCGTCTCGAAGATGAGTTTCCCAATCAGCACGATCCCGGCGTACGTCATCTTGTCGGAACTGTATCGACACGTGGCGATGGTCGCGATCGCGTTCATCTTGATGATGGCGTTTGGCATCAGTGAAGGCTGGAACTTGCTGTTCTTGCCGTACCTGCTCCTCAGTGCGCTCGCGTTCTTGTATGCGTTCTCGCTGTTGACGTCGGCACTGGCCACGATTATCCGCGACTTTCAAAATTTGCTGTCACAAATTATTCGGATGATGCTTTATTTACTCCCTATCTTCTGGCAACCGACTGGAAAGCTCGAAACGATTCTCATGATCAACCCGCTCTACTATTTGGTGGAAGGGTACCGGTCGATGTTCCTCGGAACGGATTGGCTCATGCAGAACTTGGGCTACGGGCTCTATTTCTGGGGCTTCACGCTCGTGACGTTCTTAATCGGGTCGGCGATTCACGTCCGTTTCCGTCGCTACTTCATTGACTACATTTAAGGAGCGGTGACGTATGAGCTACCAAGTGAAGTTTGAAAACGTATCAAAACGGTACACGTTGTACCGGAAGCAAAGTGATAAACTGAAAGAAGTGTTGTTCAACCGGGCGAACGGGAAGCAGTTCTATGCGCTCCGTAACGTCACGTTCGAAGTACCGCCGGGCGAGGTCGTCGGTATTCTCGGGATTAACGGTTCCGGCAAGTCGACGATGTCGAACTTGTTATCGGACGTCATCCCGCCGACGCACGGCAAGATCGAGCTGCGCGGGAAACCGTCGCTCATCGCCATCTCGTCAGGCCTGAACGGCAACTTGACGGGGATGGAGAACATCGAGCTGAAATGTCTCATGCTCGGGATGGACAAGCATCAAATCAAGGCGATTACCCCGGAAATTATCGAGTTCGCCGACATCGGTGACTTTATCGACCAACCGGTCAAGACGTACTCGAGCGGGATGAAGTCGCGCCTTGGCTTCGCCATCTCGATTAACATCGACCCGGACATCCTCGTCATCGATGAGGCGCTCTCGGTCGGGGACCAGACGTTCACCGACCGCTGTCTCGTCAAGATGAACGAGTTCAAAGACGAAGGCAAGACGATTTTCTTCATCAGTCACTCGGTGTCACAAGTCCGCCAGTTCTGTACGCAGGCAATCTGGCTCGAATACGGCGAGATCCGTGAGTACGGACCGGTCGACGAAGTGGCTGACGAGTACATGAAGTTCTTAAAATGGTTCCGCACGCTCGATTCGAAGCGCCAATCGGAGTTCAAGCAACAGAAGATGGCGCAACGGACGACGATCGTCGACCAAAACGACGTCGGCAAGACGATTATCTTGCCGCGAAAACCCCTCAAAGGAGAATCTGTATGATTAAAGTTATGACCGTGTTCGGTACACGTCCCGAAGCAATCAAAATGGCTCCGCTCGTCTTGGAGCTCAAACAACGTGAAGGGATCGAACCGATCGTCGTTGTCACAGCCCAACATCGGGAGATGCTCGACCAAGTGCTCCAGCTCTTCAAGATCACTCCAGATTATGACCTTGACGTCATGAAGAAGAACCAGACGCTCTTCGACGTGACGACACGCGTCCTTCACGGTCTCGATGAAGTCATGAAGGAAGCAAAACCGGATATCGTCCTCGTCCATGGGGACACGACGACGACGTTCGCCGCGTCACTCGCCGCATTCTACAACCAAATCGCGATCGGTCACGTCGAGGCGGGCCTTCGCACGTACAACAAGTACTCACCGTACCCGGAAGAGATGAACCGTCAATTGACAGGCGTCATGGCGGACCTTCATTTCGCACCGACCGAGACGTCAGCTGACAACTTGCTCCGTGAGAACAAGAAAGAAGCAGATATCTTCGTCACCGGCAACACGGCAATCGACGCGCTTAAGACGACCGTCCAAGACGATTACGACAACGCGTTGCTCAACCAAATCACGGCTGAAAACAAACGTCTCGTCTTGCTCACGGCCCATCGCCGCGAGAACCTCGGCGAGCCGATGCGCAACATGTTCCGTGCCGTGCGCCGCTTGATCGAGAAGTATGACGATATCGAAGTCGTCTATCCGGTCCACATGAACCCGATTGTTC
>NZ_JNAA01000042.1:0-50442 GCF_000696055.1 Exiguobacterium sp. AB2 | reverse complement strand
AGTCTTTAACGCTATTTCTTTTTCAACTCTCTTTCGATCTCCATGAATTTTTTTAAGATGTCGTTCTCCGTCTTCAGGTGGGATAGTTGACGCTCTCTCTTGTCATCCTCACTGGCGGAATCAGGACCGAGTCCGTAGGTGTATTGCTTCCCGATGGGCTGGTCAAATCGATAGATTTCATTGGACCGATACCATCTCATCCATGTGTGGATCTGTGATTCGTTTTTGATCCCGTGTTTCTCCATGATCTCTCTAGTCGTCAACTCACCGCTCAGTTTGTCTTTCACCACTGCCCATTTCACTTCTCTTGAATATACGTTTTTGCCCACGCAAAAACACCTCCGATGCTAGCACTTTTTTTAAGTGTACCACTGCGAAGGTGTTTTTATATTGTCTCAAAAATTTAGGTTAGCCCACTGACACGTGTCAGTTCCGTCTTGTTTTATGATTTGTCGCAGACCAACACGATTTTTCCGTCTTGAATCTCGCCTTCGAGCGATTCGACCATCTGTTTCGTCAAGCCGAGGCTCTCGAGCTGCTCGATGCGGTCGTCCGAGTTTTTCGTGAACTTGGACATGAGCGACTCCCAAAGTCCTTTCTCGGTGATCCGATACGGCTGGACACCGGCCTCGGCGGCGAGACGGAGCGTCAATTCTTCATCTTTGGCAAATAAGTAAATGTGCTCGTTCACACAGCCGCCCGACACCATCCCGTTCACTTCATGGTCGACCGACGTCATATCTCGTACGATTCTCGTTTCTAACATCCTTCATCCTCCTAAACGTTCACAGTCAAAATCGAATAATATACTATTCCCAAAAAATGAGCGCTAAAACCCGATTTCTGACGGATTGTTTGAAGGATGGTTCATGTGAACGTGACGGACCAAGATTCGATGTTGAAATGTTCGACGAGTTGACCGACCCGTGCCTGCTCGTCTTCTCCCGAATGAACGCCGTCCCGTGTCGCCTTGAACGCCAGCTCTCCCTGTCTCGGGGTGATTCGTGTGATCCGATAGCCTGCCTGCTGCAATAGCGAAGCGATGATCTCGAGCTTCTCACGCTCGATTGAGCGAAACGTATGATGCACTTTCATGTCTCTCCTCCTCGCTGACTCCTCAGTGTGTACGCTCAAAACAATGATGCTATACTTATGTCAATGAGACAAGGAGTGATATGGATGCCGAAACAAGATATGAATGCGATCATGCTCGACTACTTGAATGAGAAAGAAGACTATGAGGCGTTCGCGGCCAAACTGAAGCAATTGCTCAGCGAGTTGCTCGACAACGCCGGGATCCAATTCCATTCCATCGTCGCTCGGGCGAAAGAGGCCGAGAGCCTCTATGCGAAACTATCCAGGAAGCCGTATCAATATCGGTCACTTCGGGACGTGCAGGACTTGGCCGGGCTACGGATCGTCACGTATTTTCATGACGATGTCCGGGCCGTCGCGCAAATCCTTGAAGAAGAGTTTCGGATTGACCGGGAACAGTCGATTGACAAATCGACGCTACTCGATGCGAACGAGTTCGGTTACTTATCCGTCCATTACGTCGTCGGGTTGAATGACAAGCGGCTCGCGCTCGGTGAATATGAGCGCTATCAGGAGAAAGAAGCGGAGATTCAGGTCCGCTCCATCTTGCAACACGCCTGGGCCGAGATTGAGCACGACCTCGGCTATAAGAACCCGAACGCCGTCCCGCCAGAAATCAAGCGTAGCTTCAGCCGCGTCGCCGGGCTCCTCGAGATCGCCGATTCAGAGTTCGTCAATATCCGGAAACAGCTCCGGACGTTCGAACAGGAGACGGTCGAACGAATCATCGCTTCCCCTGAAGAAGTGACGATCACCCGTGACAACTTGAACTATTATATCGCGAACGATCCGACGGTCGAGAAGCTCGACAACGCCATCTTCCAGAGCGACTGGTTGCTCGAGACGGACTTGTCGACGATCATCGAGCTGACGCGCATGTTCCATTATGCCCAGATTCGCACGTTCCACGACTTGAGCGAGACGCTCGACTTGTATTTCAACCGGGCCGTGAACTGTTCGGCGCTTCTCCCGTCTTCGCTCCTTCCCCGCCAAGGGATGGGTGTCGTCTATGCGGTTCTCGCCAAACTGCTCGTGGAAGGGGACGATCAACAGATTGAGTTTTTCTTCCGTCGCTTTTACCCAGACTTGAAACATTATGACGAAATCATCCAACAATTACGGATCCGGGAAGAGCCGACATAACTTTACAGACTTCATGTTTTTATTGTAGAATGTTTTTATGTACTGAAATATATGCAAATAATGATTTTTAAGTAGGAGGTACTTCCGAGGATGACAACCCCTGTACAGACAGCATCCCGCCGTCAGCTCGTCGCTGACGCCGAACGCGGAATCCGCATGAACTATCGTGGAGTGAAAAAAAACCTCCGGGCGATGTTCTCACAGTATTTGACGCGCAACGAATTTTTCATCCTTAGGTCACTCTGCCAAACGAGTCCCCAAATCGCTTCGGCACTCTCGAACGAGTTCCAGTTTTCGGCCTCGATGATCACGGCACTCGCAGATGAGTTGACGAAGAAAGGACTCATCTCGCGTGAACGGAGCGAGCGCGACCGCCGTGTCGTCGAACTCCAAGCGACTGAAGAAGGCCGTGCCTTGTTCGAGACGTTAGAAGATATGAAAATCGAGTACTTGATGGACGTGTTCGAGGACTTCTCTGACGAAGAGCTCATCGTCTTGTCGAAGTTGCTCGACCGTATGGACGCGTAACGGTTTACGACGACATCAAAATAAGCCATGGACCCATCCCAGTGATGGATTTATGGCTTATTTTTTACATCGATTTAGTTTTCATGAGTCGCTCGATCCCGTTTCTTTTCTTCCCACCTACGTTTAGCCTCTTTATGCAAATCGTCTTCATTGCGAAGGCGCATTCCTCTTAGCTCTCGATTTATAGCGCGAGCCTGCCTTTTGACTGATCTCTTTGTTACGATGAACAAGACTCCATAACTTGCACTCGCAAGGAACAAGCTCCAAACGGCCTGTTCTGTGGCGATATAGGCGAGAAGGTACATCATAAACCAAAGACCGACCGATGAGGCGTACTTTCTAAATGATTTGATAGTTATCTTCCCCGTTCCGCGTCCTGAATAAAAGTGACGACACCCCATTTAACAATAAACAGCCCGGAGTGGCAATCACTCCGGGCCATCGATTTAATTTCGTATGAGCTTCGCCGTCACGATGATTCGATCGCGATACCCACGTTCAGGGTCATAAGGCCCTGCACAGGTGATCAGTTGCAACCGTTCGGATTGTGTGGCCGCAAAGATGGAAGCGAGCGGCACGTCCTCGAGCCGATATCGATTCACGGAGACGACCTCATACTGTGCGACTCGCTCGTCACGTTGGAGCGTCACCGTCTCTCCGAGTTGTAACGTGGCGAGTTCGCTAAAGATGGCCGGACCTTGGAGATCGTCTAAATGTCCGGATAAGACGACATTGCCGATTGCGCCGGCACGTGCGCCGTATTGATACCATCCGACTGCATTGACGTCATCCGGCGTGTCCATCCGGTCGAGGCGGTCTTTCCCGACCGGTTCAATTGTCGCATCGACGTCAATGGATGGGATGATGAGTCGTTTTGGGATGAACGTTTCCCGGTGAAACGACTGCCGACTGACCTCGGTCGAGGCGAGGACAAGCGGTTCGGCGAATCCGACGGTTGGGAGTCGGAACTCTTGGTCCGGCGCATCGACCTCAGCGGCCATCGAGAGAAACGCGAACGATCCAATCAGTAAAAGCTTAGGCGTCTTGCTGCTTACGACGAAAGACGTAGAAGCCAGCCGCTGCCGCACCGAGGACTGCTGCTGCGAGCAACCAGTTCATCGAAGCAGTCTGAGCGAGTCCGCCTTGTCCAGTCTCAGGAGCTCCAGCCATTTCCCCGCCGTCTGCTGCGAGCAATACTTCAAACGCTGGTTCACCTTCGAGGAGTCCGATCGCGAATGCCGTGTAGTTCTTACCACCTTCAAGGGCGACACCGTCGAGCGCCTTCACGACGTCCGTTGCGCCGGCTGGGCGAACTTCGAGGTCATACGTTCCGGCATCAAGTGTACCGTAGTCAGATACCGCTTTGAACTCGAGGTTCGAGAAGAGCGGGTCTCCGCCTTTCGGTGCCACATCGACCGCTGGCGCGTCTGGTGCGAAGTGAGCGACACGGACTTTCGACTTGCCATCTTCGAAGTTGGCGTCATCTTCCATCGCTGCGATCTCGATGTTCTCGAGTTGTCCAATCGCTGCAGCGGTATAGAATTTGCCAGCTTCAAGTGAGAGATCCGCTGCGACGACGACCGTCTCAGCGTCACCGGCTGGTTTGATTTCGACGTTATAGTCGCCGGCTGGTAGTGTCAAATAGTCAGTGAGCGCTTTGAACTCTGCGCCTTCGACCGCGACTTCGCCGTTGACATACACATCGACCGCTGGAGCATCAGGTGAAGCGTGAAGCACCCGGACCATCGCATCGCCGTCGTGACCGTCCGCGCTGACTGGTAAGACGAGTGCGAACGCGAGAGCGAGCGTTCCGAGTAGAGACATCAGTTTCTTCATGTGAAATTTCCTCCCTTTTCCCCTTAAGTGTGACCGATGGACTACGTACAACAGATTTGGTGTAGTGCTGCATAGCGTGCTACATCTGATTGCTATGTAGCTGGTGACATCTTAAACTTAAGACAACGGGACGATGGCGTAAAGGCGACAGTGTGTCTCGAATGTGCTGTGACGCCTTCTTCGAGTGTTACCGCTTTCTTTACAATGTTGTTACTTCCCTGTCTCGATTAAATAAAAACCCCGTGACATACATTGTCACGGGGTCAAATGTGCTCGGGCCCATTCGACGTCGTTGACGAATAACGCGTCGACGCCGAGCCTGCTGAAGCGATGCAATTGTTCTTCCGTCTTGACCGTGTAAGGCCGGACACGGATTCCTGCTTCGACCAATGCCTCGATCTCGGCGTCGGTTAACGCGCGGACGCTCGGATGAAGCGCATTCGCCCCGAGCTGTTTCAAATAGGAGACCGGGTCCGTCATCCGTTTTGAGGACAGGGCGGCAAGTTCATATTCGGTCGTCAACTCGCGTAAACGTCGTAACGTCTCGTGATTAAAGGAAGAGACGATAAGACGCTCGGCTGGAAAACCTGTCCGTTCAACGATTTCGATGAGACGACGCTCGATGCCCCGATAGTGCTCGACATCCGTCTTCAGCTCAAGGTTGACGAGGAGCGGTGTCGGCTTGACCAACTTGAGGAACGCTTCGAGTGTCGGAATCGGTTCCTCTCCCCCGAACCGGAACGCCGCGTTGGCTGTCCGGAGCTCGGCGAACGTCTTTTCGACGACACGGCCACGTCCGTCCGTCGTCCGCTCGAGCGATTCGTCATGGATGAGCACGAGTTCCCCGTCCCGCGTCATGTGCACGTCCGTCTCGATGCCGTCCGCACCGACCTTGATAGCGGCCTTGAACGCCGACATCGTGTTCTCTGGGTAGTGCGCCATCACCCCACGGTGGGCGTATAGCTTCATCGGCTCACGCTGTGCCATATTTGGCCGTCAAATAGCGCACGAGCGGACGGACCGAGATGTCTTCCCCCGTCACTTCCCGAATCAACTCGTTCGGTGTGAGCGATTTGCCGTGGCGATGCACGTTCGTCTCGAGCCACTGCTTGATCGGACCGAACTCCCCGCTCGCAATCCACGTGTCGAGCTCTGGGTGTTGGGCCCGTAGCGTCTCCGTCAATTGGGCCGCATAGACGAGACCGAGGGCATAGCTCGGGAAGTAACCGAACGAACCGCCCGCCCAGTGCACGTCTTGAAGCACACCTTTCGCGTCGCTCGGGACGTCGACACCGAGGTACTCTTTATAGAGGCGGTTCCACGCCGCCGGCAGCTCGGCAACGGACAACGTGCCTTGGATGAGCGCCTTCTCGAGCTCATACCGGATGATGATATGAAGGCTGTACGTCAACTCGTCGGCCTCGATTCGGATGAGTGACGGTTTCGCCTCGTTCACCCCGGCATAGAACGTCTCGAAATCGATGGACGAAAGCGGCGGATGCTCGGCTTGTAGTCTCGGGTAGACGCTCTTCAAGAAAGCGACGCTACGGCCGACGAAGTTCTCGAAGAACAACGACTGCGACTCGTGGATGCCCATCGAGGCACCACCGCCGAGCCCGAGTTCGTCGAGTGCGGCATCGATTTGTTGCTCATACGTCGCGTGCCCCGCCTCGTGCATCGTACCGAACAAGGCGTTCCGATAGTCTGCCTCATCATATTTCGTCGTGATGCGGACGTCCCGACGGTTGATCGTAATCTCGAACGGATGGACGGTCGCATCCAAACGTCCGCGGCTCAAATCATAGTCGACGACCCGCATCCAGTCGTGACAGATTCGTTCTTGCGCCTCCTGGTCCATCGACCAGTCGAAGGGCGCCCCCGCCTGTTTCAGTTGACGGATGAGCGGGACGAGCTCATCGCGCAGTCCTTCAAACAATCGGTCGAGTTGCGCGACCGTCATCCCTGGCTCGAAGTCATAAAGCAACGCGTCGTACGGATGTGACGCGTACCCGAAATAATCGGCGAACTTCCGTTGATACGCGACAATCTTTTCTAAATATGGTGCGAACATCCCCCAGTCATCCCGTTCTTTCGCTTTCTCCCAAGCGGTCTCCGCTTCTGACACGAGCGTGACGTACGCCTGATACTCTTCGGGCGGAATCTTCGCATTGCGTTCATATTGCGTCTTGGCGACAGACAGCGAGCGGGACTCGATTGGCGTCAATCCATCTGCCCCTTCCATCTCGTCGAGCAATCGTTTGAACGATTCGCTCGTCTGACGCTTGAACGCCTCGGTCGAAAGATACCCGATCGTCTCCGCCCGTAACGGTGCCGACTGTTCCGGCATCTGGGTCCGCATATCCCAATAAAGTAACGAGATCGCCTCGTCGAAGGCGCGCAACTGTTTAAAATGCTCGCGCCACTGCTTTGTCAATTCCATGTCATGACCACCCCTGTTCATTTATCCTTACATCACTACTTTATTATATTCGTCAGCCGTTGCCTATCTCCGCATATGGATTTTGATACGGTTTATACATATGGAACGGAATCCTGAACCATGGAAAAAAATATTGACCTGTTTCTTGATTTTTCTGACGATTTATTTGTTTGATATCCATTATGGTAGAAAAGTAAACAATGAAGGAGCGAATGTAGAGTGAATCGAACACGGAGACATAAACAACGAACATATATGATGCGACGAATCTTTTTTGGCTTGATTTTGCTCGCGATCGTCGCATTAATCCCGGCCCTTGTCGGTTTCAAACGGGAGACGCCCGTCCAACCTTCAATCGAGGCTCCTGTCGTCGAACCGGTCAGTCAAGGTCCGACGTTTCCCAATATCCCGATGAGCGACTGGCGTCTAGACGTCATGGAACAAGTAGACGACGAAGAGATCCTCGTCGGCGCGATGACGTTCGTCGATTTGACAGACGGCGTCATCTTACTCGATAAACAAGGGGAGGCCCGTGTTTATCCGGCGAGCACGACGAAATTGATGACGGCACTCCTCGCCTATGAGCAAGCGAGTCTCGCCGGCGAACTCGACCTTCCACTCGTCGAGATCAAACCGTCGACACTCGACATCCCATGGGACAGTCATATCGCACACCTCGCGGTCGGTGACACGTTGTCCGTCCGCCAAGCGCTCTATGCGACGTTGCTCGAGTCGGGGAACGACGCAGCGAACGCCCTCGCCGAATATGTGAGCGGCTCGACCTCCGCGTTCGTCGAATTGATGAACGAACGGGTCGATACCCTCGGCTTGACGGGCACCCATTTTATGAATGCGCACGGTTATACCGACCCGGACCATTACACGACAGCGCACGACATGGCGAAGATTGCTTATGTGTTCGCTCGTTATCCAGAGCTCGTCGAGATTGCCGGTACATATGAATACGAAGCGCTGTTCTCGGACAAGGACGGGAACGGGAAGCGCCGCTGGTGGTATCATCTCGGATCGGCCGTCAACAAACGAAGCATCCATTATTCGGATTTGGTGACGGCGACAAAGACCGGCTACACGGACGAATCCGGATATACGATGGTCTTTTTGATGGAAGAGGCCGATAAGCAGTATGCGCTCGTGACGATGCGAGCCAAATCCGGACAGACGTTTCCGACGATGCGCGCGGTTGAACAAATCATCTTCGGACGCTCAATCGAAGAGTAGGACATAGATAATGAAGGGACGGCTCAAACGAGCCGCCCCTTTTTTGATAAGATAACGATTTCAAAGCCAAAATGTTACAAGGAGATTACAACCGCATCTCCTCCAAGTGACGAAAATTCAGAACATTTAAACTTTATTTGTGAAAAAAGTAAGGCTTATCCGTTGATATAATGCGCTTTAGAGCCGTTTTTATGAAAAAAGACTGATTTGCAATGACTGTGAAGGTCCGTTAAGGTTAGTCACAAGTTCGTCTTCACCGTTCCGCTATAACACAATGTGGGAAAGACGTCACATGATGTAAGCGGACGATTGAACCATATTTAAACAGCGTACAGGAGGTAATACAATGTTATGGCAAGAATGGGTATCCATCGCGCTTTACTTCGTGATGATGCTCCTCATCGGATACGTCGCTTATAAACGGACGACCGATTCATCAGATTATATGTTAGGTGGCCGCAAGATGGGGCCAGGTGTTACCGCCATGTCAGCCGGAGCTTCGGATATGAGTGGTTGGATGTTAATGGGACTTCCGGGGGCAATGTACGCCACGGGATTATCAGCGATTTGGCTAGCCGTTGGATTGGTCATCGGAGCTTACTTGAACTACTTATTAGTCGCTCCCCGTCTACGTGTCTTCACGGAGATGGCAAATGACTCGATCACGATTCCTGACTTTTTAGAGAATCGGTTCCGAGATCACTCGAACTGGCTACGGATCCTGTCTGCATCCGTCATCATCATCTTCTTCACGTTCTATACGTCAGCCGGACTCGTCTCTGGCGGGAAGTTGTTTGAAAGCTCATTCGGGCTCAGTTATCAGACCGGTGTCATCGTAACGATCAGTATCGTCGCACTTTACACGCTCTTCGGTGGTTTCACTGCCGTCAGTTGGACGGACTTTGCGCAAGGTGTCATCATGTTCCTCGCCCTCGTCCTCGTCCCAATCGTCGCCTTGACGGACGTCGGTGGTGTCTCGAACGCCGTCAACACGGCGAGTACGCTCAATACCGAATTGTTCGACCTGTTTGAGGGAACGACGACGCTCGGGATTATTGGTCTCCTCGCTTGGGGACTCGGTTACTTCGGTCAACCGCACATCATCGTCCGCTTTATGGCGATTAAAGATGTAAAATCAATCAAAACAGCTCGCCGCATCGGGATGGGTTGGATGACAGTCTCAATTATCGGTGCTGTCATGACTGGGCTTGTCGGAATCGCCTATTTCCGAGGTCAAGGGAATCCCCTCGCTGACCCGGAGACAGTGTTCATCCGCTTCTCAGAAGTATTGTTCCACCCGTTCATCACTGGTTTCTTATTATCGGCGATTTTGGCAGCAGTCATGTCGACGGTATCGTCACAGCTTCTCGTGACATCTTCGGCATTGACGGAAGACTTCTATCGGAAGTTCTTCAATAAAGATGCCAGCGAGAAAACGATGGTTCTCGCCGGTCGAATCGGTGTCTTGACGGTCGGACTTGTCGCGACGATCATGTCGCTTAGCCCGTCGAACACGATTTTGACTCTCGTTGGTTATGCATGGGCCGGTTTCGGTTCAGCCTTCGGTCCAGCGATTCTCTTGTCGCTCTACTGGAACAAGATGACACGTCAAGGTGCACTTGCCGGTATCCTCGTCGGTGCCATCACGGTCATCGTTTGGATCGCGACCGGTCTCTCGACGGTCATCTATGAAATGGTACCAGGCTTCTTCCTCAGTATGCTTGCGATCGTGCTCGTCAGCACGTTCACGAGCCAACGTGAGCAGAAACGCATCAACCGTGAATTCAGCGAAATGGAAGCTGAACTCGCCGTTGCGAAAAAAGAATAACTGCAATCAAAAACGGGGGCCATTGGCTCGCGTTTTTTTGCTGCGCCCTGCCGCGGCTCACTACTTCTCGTGACAGGCGGTTTATACAGCGCACGTAATCAATAGATTAAAGAAAAGACCGCAGACAACATGTCTACGGTCTGACTAAATTACATCGCTCTCGCCATGAACCAGAGTTGAATAAAGAATGGTACAAGGACGAGCACGAGCATCAAGTTGCGCATCCGACGGTTCCGGTTCCAATAATACGCCATCAAGACGAACGGATGGAGCGCCGTCAGCTGGTAAGGGTTGAACCAAAACCAAGTGAGCAACAAGACGATAAAGAAATATAGGACCGAGCGCTGATGAGTGGCACGCCATTCTCGCCACATATCAAACGCCCCTTTGAAGAATACAATAAACGTTACTACCCAAAATACCATCACAATCACACTATTCAATGATTAGACCACCTTCATGAGACATTTTCGATATAGAATCCGCCCCAGTAGATATGCCGATACGTGTACTCTTTTCCACTCTCTGCCGTGATGATAATCTCATCCTCTGTCAACACGAGCACGTGAACCGGAATCTCACCTTTTCGAAGCATCGGACTGAACAGTTGGAACTGTTTGTTCAACCACTTCCGTTCCGTAAAGTCACGGTAATGGTGCAAGGCGAGCGAAGGATGGACCAAGAACACGCCGAGCACAAAGGCGGTGGCTCCTGGCGAGGCAGACACTTCAAGCAGTAAGGAGAAGACGAGGACGAGCGACAACACCGCATAGCCGAATTCGAGTAACTCCATCAACGAAGCCCGGCTGGCAATCACGTACTGCATGACACGAAACGCCACGTACAGTAACAGACTGACCATCACATACTGGGAAAACGGGGCACTGCTCATCGAAACGTCTAGATAGAACAAGACCGGTAGTAACATAACCCACTTCCATAATTGTAAGGCGAGGTAAAACAATGTTTGATCGATGAAACGACGATTGTGTACGAGCCGTTGCATATCCATGTTTCCCACCTCCGATTAAAAGATGTGACCTTAACCGTATCATTCCCTGAATCAAAGAATGATAACAAGCATTTACACGTCAACCGGATATTTCTTTTCGTTCGATAAGCGTGGCGTTCAACAGTCCCCCGAGCAGGATGACCGAGGCCGCCAAATAGAACCAAATCAACAAGATGATAAAGGCACCGAGTTGACCGTAAAACTGTTCATAGTTTGCATACTGTGAATAGTAGCTGAACACGTTCGAAACTGTCAAGATGCCGATGGTGGCAAATGCCGCCCCGGCCCAACTGTCGTGGAACGTGCCGCGATGGCTCGGCAACCACTTATAGACGAGCAAGAAGACGCTGAACAGGACGAGCGTGCCGACGATCCAGCGGAAATAGAACCAGATTTGAGCATAGCGTGCGACGATGTCGTCGATAAAGATGATGTGCGTCGCCAACTCCCGAAGTGCGGTCTCGATGACCGGGATCAGTAGCGAGAACGGCAAGACGAACATGAGCGCGAGCGTCACGGCGATGTCTTGTAGCACGCCCCGCCAGAACGCCTTGTTCCGAATCAGGCGATAGGCGTCATTGAGCGATCGGACGAGCGATTGGACCGCCATCGATGAGATCCAGAGCGCCGGCAAGATGCTGAGTGAGGCCAGTCGCAACCGTGAATCATCGAAAATCGCCTCGATATTCCCTTCCAGCAACCGATAACTGGCTTCAGGCATGACCAGGGCGAGCGCGGAAATCACGTCCCCGCTCGAGAACGGCAACCACCCGACAATCCCGAGCACGAACAGCAAGAACGGGAACGTGGACAGGATGAAATAATAGGCCAACATGGCCGCTTGGTCGAAAAAACGTTCGGCAAAAAATCGTTTGAATGTATGAAGGAAAGGTTGTACCATTTCGTGCACTCTTTTCTATAATTTATTGAATAATTTCGGTATTTGAAATAAAAATAACAATAAACGAAAGGCAAGAACAGAACGATGTGTCCGATTCTTGCCCCCGATCTTAACTGATGTTCTCTCGTTTCGCTTCCCACGCCTCGACATGTTCTTTACCAGGCAATTCCACGTCATCACGATTGAACACCGGATCACGTCCGGCACGCTTCTGCGCCACATAATCGTCAAGCAGCGCTTTGGCGACTTTACTGAGTTGGAAGATGGCATACATATTGACGAGCGCCATCAAGCCCATAAAGATATCGGCGATCGACCAGACCAACCCCGCCGACCGGACCGAGCCGAACAACACCATCCCGACGACCGCGATCCGATAGATGACCAGATACACTTTTCGTTCCGAGATGAACTCGATGTTCGTTTCCCCGTAATAGTAATTCGCCAAAATCGAACTGAACGCGAACAACAGGATGGCGATCGTCATGAGCGATGTCGCAATCGGTCCGATCTCCGTCAAGAGCGCCTCTTGCGCCAACTCGATGCCTTGGAAGTCCTCTGACCCCGGTACTCCCGAGATGAGGACGATCATTGCCGTCGCCGTACAGATGAAGAGCGTATCGACGAACACGCTGAGCGATTGGATCAAGCCTTGTTTGACCGGATGGCTGACCTCTGCGGTCGCAGCCGCATTCGGAGCCGAACCCATCCCCGCCTCGTTCGAGAACAAGCCGCGACGAATCCCTTGCAGGACGGCCGCACCGACCGCACCGCCGAGCAGTTGACGGAAGCCGAGGATCCCTTCTGAGAAGATGGCCGAAAAGACGGCCGGGATGGCCTCTAGATTCGTGAACACGACCCATAAGGCGAGCAGGATATAGCCGCCGGCCATGATCGGGACGATGATTCCTGACAACGTTGAAATCGAGCGAATCCCGCCGAAGATGACGATGGCCGTCACGATGGCCAAGATGATGCCGACCCAGAGCGTATCAATCTCGAAAACATTGTTGACCGATAAAGCGATCGTATTGGCCTGTACCGAGTTGAACGCGAAACCGAACGCGAACGTGATTAAAATCGCGAACACGATGCCGAGCCACCGTTGACCGAGCGCTCGCTCGATATAATAGGCCGGTCCACCGCGCCATGCCTTCCCGTCGTGCACTTTATACACTTGGGCGAGCGTGCTCTCGACGAAGGCGGAAGCCGAACCGATCAAGGCGATGAGCCACATCCAGAAGACGGCCCCCGGACCACCGAGTGCGATGGCCGTCGAGACGCCGGCGATATTCCCCGTCCCGACCCGAGCGGCCGTTCCGATGGCGAACGCCTGGAACGACGACACTTGCCCTTTCTCGTGTTTGGTCCCTTTGACGAACAGCAACTTGAACATCTCGGGTATCATGCGGAACTGGACGAATCCCATCCGGATGGTGAAATACAACCCTCCGGCAATCAACACGAAAATGAGTACGTACGTCCATAACAGATCGTTCACCTGCATGACGAGTTCACGAATGTCCATGCTCGTCCCCTCCTTTTAAGGGGTTAATACCCGCTCGACGTGCCCCAGAAACGACACGGTCAGCGCGAAGCCTCTTCGAGTATGCGTTCACAGAGGGCATGCGTCGTCAAACTGTCCTCTGCCCGCACCGAGTCGTTGGGTTCCCCGGCGAGGAGCTTCAAGAACTCGTTGAGCATGGTCGTGAAGCCCCGGCGCGTCAAGTTCGACTCCCAAGGGTTCAGCGCCCGCTCGAGCATGCCGTCACGGGTGAAATCATACACCCGCTCGACGTCGCGTGATACCCGCTTCAGACGAGGGGACATCACTTCCATCACTTCTTCCGTACAGCCGTTGTCCCGGTTCATGATGCCGACCGCCTCGACCCCTCCGGCCGTGAATTGAATCTGGAGCTGTTTCAACGTCCCGGCCTCATGCCGCGTCCGTACGGCCAGATTCTCGACAGGCGCGAGCCCGGTCAGGTAACGGAGCGTGTCGACGACGTGGACGAAGTCCTCGATGATGAACTCACGCAACGTCGCCGGTTGATACGTCCGATTCTTTTGAATCAAAATCAGATTCGGGTCGGACACTTCTTTCAAGGCAGCCGTCGCCGTCGCGAAACGGCGATTGAAACCGGTGACGAGCTCGACGCCCTGCTCGGCAGCGAGGCGTACGAGCCGCTCCGTGTCCTCGAGCATGAACGTGACCGGCTTATCGATGAAGACGGGCACGCCTTGTGCGAGCACGTAACCGACCTGGTCGGCATGGACCGATGTCGTCGAGTGAATCAACGCGCCATCGATCGTCTCGAACGGGACGTCTTCGAGCGATGCATACTGACCGGCAAAACGATATTTCTCGACGAGCTGACCCGCCTTTACCTCGTCTCTCGAGACGAGATAGACGTCGACCCCTTCCAAACCGGCATAGACCGGCAAATACGCCTTTTTCGCGACGTCCCCTAATCCAACGACGACAATCTTCATGTGTACATCTCTCCTCTTCATCAGACTGAACAAAACCCCAAGGCGTGCGCCCGGGGTCAAAGGTTCGTTTAATGGACCGCTACGATTTCAAAACTGGTGATCGGCTTACGGATCGCATCTGACACGATTTGATACAGGTCGGCCAATTGCTGATTATCATTCAAATCGGGCGTCCGGTCGAGTACGACCTCACACGTCCGCGTCGTCTGTTCTTTGTCTTGGAACGCATATTCAATGGTATATGTCTGCATGACACGTCTCCTCTCAAGCGATGTATACGTATGTATAGCCTGAAACGAAACGATTGAAACGCCACAACCCGCTCGACCCCCGGTCCGCTCCCGTCCATTGTACCACTAGTCCTCCGCAAGGCGCGCTATCGAATCGTGACAACGTTTCGCTCGTTTATGAGAACCACGGTCGAAACACGTCGCAATCCGATTGCTTGTCAATCGTGTCGAAGATTCCTAGAATGAACAAGTATGCATCACACATAGGAGACTTCAGATGAAACGAAACCTTACTTATTTGGCATTACCGCTCTCGATTCTGCTATTGGCAGGTTGCACGAGCGAGGAGGCCGTGACGACCACGGTGACGGACACGAAAGAACAGGCCACCGTCGAGACGACGGCACCGACCGAACCGGAGACAGATGACCGATTCGCCGGTTATGACATCATCGAAGTCGAGGGTGGAGATTTGTCAGGTGACCGCGAGAACAATGTCGTCGTCGATATCGGATACGGCGACCGCGAATATTGAGCGTTCACGAACGAGCACGGTCAACTCGTGAAAGTGATCGCGGACAAGATCGTGTTGCAGGATGACGACCGCGAAGACGTGACGTCGGACGGTCGCTACTATGCCGACGAGGCGAAAGTGCCCGGGGTCGAACACCACGACCTCGACGAAGGGCACATCATCGCCGATTCGCTCGGCGGCGTCTCGAACGCCTTCAACATCACGCCCCAAAACAGCACGCTCAACCGCCACGGCGACCAGGCGTATATGGAGAGCGTGATCCGGAGCGCAGGTGGCGCGACCGACTTCTTGGCAATCATCACATATCCGGATACGAATACTCAGATCCCTTCACACTATGTGTACACCTACACGGTCAAAGGAAATGTCGTGACCGATTCGTTCGACAACGTCAACCCGGACGACGTGAATGAAGAGCTCGGACTGACGGAAAGTGCCCCATCGACAACCGAAGCAAGCGGTGACGTCACGCGCGTCGATACGAACGGCAACGGCCAAGTGACGATTCAAGAGGCGAAGGACGCCGGCTTCCCCATGCCAATCACGAGCGACCACTGGCTCTATCCGCACATGCGCGATAACGATGGTGACGGGATGGTCGGCGAGTGACTTAATACTTGAATCAAAAACGAGATGGTCGGCCGACGGGGCCAATCATCTCGTTTAATGTACGTTGCTAGAAGCTTCATCCAGCTGGTCGTGCGTGTACGTCAACAGTTCATGCCCGTCATAACGGAACGTATGGCGCCGAGGCATAGAGTGGTCTAGCATCGGCTGCAAATATTGTTTCAAGTTGCTGATGACGCCCATATTGTCGGGATGAAGCACCCAGTCGATTTGCTTCCATTCCAAAATCCCTTCACGTGTCTTGAAAACCATACCATGCGTTTCATGTTTAGCGACTTCCGCAACGAACAGATACATCCCGACCTGCTGTTCCCCGTGCAGGATGACCTCCCCTTTATATAGAGGACGCTCAATCTCATATCCGGTCTCTTCGAATACTTCGCGACAGACCGACGCCTCTACCGTCTCGCCCGACTCGATTTTCCCACCTACGCCGTTCCATAGCCCCATCGCTGGCGGCTTCTCTCGATTCAACAGTAAGACTTCTTGTCCTGACTTCAATAGACATAACGTATACCGATACATCGCCCTACCCCTTCCGTCTCATTCCGTGTCTGGTGACGCTTGCATCCGCTTCCGTTCTGACCAGTCCTCGAATGACATCATTTGAAACGCATCGGTCTGGTCCGTATCCAAAAACGCGATCAGTTCGAGCGAATTCCCGTCCGGATCGTCGAAATAGATGGCGGCATGTGCGTGCGGGAAGTTCGGCAGGACCAACGGCTGCTCTTCGGGCGTCATCTTGAAGGCGGTCCGGACCTCGATGTTACGTTGACCAAGCCACTCCTTCACCGTTCCCAAACTTTCGGGGTCGATTCGAAACGCCACGTGACGAATCGAAGGATGGTAAGGCAGTTCGACGCGATCGCTCTCCCACAGACCGAGCCAACTCTCTCCTTCGATGATCCATAGAAACGCCAAGCGCTCGTTTTGGAAGGTCAGCTTCATTCCAAGTTTTTCATAAAACGGGATCGACACCGTCAAATCACTTACCGGCAAGTGTGCCTCATATATACCTGTTATCATCCGTAGTTCATCTCCCTATCTTAACCATATTATGAGTATAATCCTTATATATGGAAATGTACGTTATGAGGACCGCCAGACTATCTGGCCCATACATCCATTCCATCACCTACAAGGGTGAAAAACCACGGCAAGCAAAAAAACCGCTCTAGGGAGCGGTTTTCGTGTGTCTGCAGGATCACAAATAAAAAGTGTGCAATGTGTGTGCAATGAAGACTTATTTCGTATCAGAAGTCGGCTCAGCTGAACGTCTCGGCGGACGTTTACCGAAGAACTGGTAGTATTGCGTCTCGATATTCCCGTTGTACAGCTTGCGGCGTTTCGTCGCCGGGCGGCCGTACGCCTTCTCGAAGTCCTCATAGCTCGTCAACATGTAGACGCTATAGCCCGGATACTTATCAAACTGACGGCCGATCCGCTCGTACAAGTCGATAATCTCGTCCTCGGTTTGCAGACGCTCACCGTAAGGCGGGTTCCCGATGATGACACCGTACTCTTCTTTCGGCTTCAACGCGGCCGCGTCACTGTGGACGAACGTGATCGCGTCACGGACGTCGGCGAGCTCCGCGTTGTCTTTGGCGAGCTTGACCATACGCGGGTCGAGGTCGATGCCGTAGATTTTGAGCGGTTTGTCCCACTCGGCTTTTTCGTTCGCCTCGTTAATCGCCTCGTACCAGGCCTTCTTCGGCACGCACGGCCAGTCTTGTGAGCAGAACTCACGGTTGAGGCCCGGTGCGATGTTGCGGCCGATGAGCGCCGCTTCGATCGCGAGCGTCCCCGAACCGGTGAAGACGTCATAGAACGGCATGTCCGGCTTCCAGTTCGTCAGCTGAATCATCGCCGCGGCCATCGTCTCTTTGAGCGGTGCCTGTGAGTGGAGCTCACGGTAGCCCCGACGGTGGAGCGCATCCCCTGACGTGTCGATCGTGATCGTCGCCACATCTTTCAATAAGGCGACTTCGATCGGGTAATAGGCGCCCGTCTTCGGGAGCCACTCGCCCGGTTTGTTATAGCCGCGTTGCATCGCGTCGACGATCGCCTTCTCTGTGATCTTTTGACAGTCACGGATCGAGAACAGCTTCGATTTGACCGAGCGGCCGTCGACGATGAAGCGAGCGTCCCACGGCATGAGGTCGGTCCACGGCAATTCGACGACAGCGTCGAACAGCTCCGTGAACGTCGTCGCTTTGAACTCGGCGACGACGAGCTTGACGCGGTCGGCCGTCCGGAGCCACAAGTTCAAGCGTGGAATGTCTTCCATCTCCGCGTCGATATAGACGCGTCCGTTCTCGACTTCGCACGTGTAGCCGAGGTCGCGCACTTCTTTGGCGACGAGCGCCTCAATTCCCATCGCTGCGGTGGCGATTAATTTACGTTTTGCCATCGTATCCCTACTTTCTATAGTGTTCGTCCTAAAATGGTCAAGTAAAAAGGAGCTCAAGTAGGATTGCTTGAACTCCTGGTCGATGTTTAATGAGAGACTATGCTGCCCTGTAAGCCATGTTCTGTACTCCGGTGCTCGTAGCGGTCTCCCTGGCACGATGGAGTGACAATCATCTATCTGCGCCGCTTGGCGCCTTCCGTCCCGTTCGGTTCCAGTCGGGAAGTTCCCCTACCATAGTTTGGGTTTCTCGCTCGTGGGGTTTACCTCGTTCCACTCTGACCGTTTCCGGACAGACTCCGTCACTGTGGCACTTTCAAGAAGCTTGCACCATATCCGAGGACTTAGGTGCTTCTTCTGCCGTCAACTTGCGTTGCCTACACTTATCGTTTCGTGTAGCACGATCACTACAGCCATCACAGGCTGTGCGAGCATGGACTTTCCTCAAAGCTTGCGCCCCGCGATTGTCCAGACCTCATAGTCACCTCAATCATTGTAGCCGATAAACGTCTCGTTGACAACCGACAACCTGAACTTGATTTTCATGGCCGTCAGCGCTAAAATAAGGCGTGTTCCATTGAACAAGGAGGGATTTTGATGCATCAAGATGCAAAGAACGGTTGGATTCAACGGCTGACCTATGTGATTGAAATCGATGACATTAAAGCGCTCCACCTGAACAACGGCGTCTTCGCCTTCTATCGTAAAAATCGACTCGTCCAAGGGTTCGAGCCGTTCGACATTAAAGCACCGAATGAGATGTCTAAGCGGCCGTATCATTTCGATCATCACAACTTGGCCCATCTCCATGAACGTTTCCCTGAATCGATTCCGATGTATGATGCATCGATTCAGACGCGTCGTGCTTGGAGCGACATCGTCCGCGCCGGCTTGTGCGACATCGTCGCCGACGGGAAGTTAAGTTTTGAACATATCGATGATAACGGGAACGTGCTAGAAGCGAGCATTCGTTGGATCGGTGAGCCCATTACCATCGACTAATATATGAAACCACCACCAAGTGCGACGTGTCGGACCGGGTGGTGGTTTTTTATGTTGCTTCAATCGTTTCAGTCGCCTCTTCTGGTGGTGGCGGTGTGAACGTCGTCGAGACGATGCGTTCGGTGAGGTCGGTCGGTTTCAGGATGACCGTCAATTTATTGGTCGTATCGCCGCGGACCGGGAACGTGCCCGGAACATGGAGCGCTTCGTACACGGTCTTGCCGCTCGCGTCGAGAATGGTGACCGTGCCTTTACGTGTCGTCGTCACCGAGAACGTCGCCTCGTCGGTCGCCTTCACCGTCACGTTCGTCTTGACGGGATTGATGTAATTCACGTTCCGGCTCGACGTGCGCTTATACTTTCCATCCGTCACGACGGCCGTTAGCCGATATTGACCACTCGGCAACCAGTCCCCGCCGGCGTACATCGTGAACGCTCCCCCGTTCGCCGGGAGCGTCTTCACTTTAAGCGTGCCTTGATAGAGCGTGTACGTCGTCTTCAAGTTCGGGCGGTTCATGACGGAGAGTTTGGCTTCTTGGACGTATCGATTCGTCAATGTCGCCGGAGCAGACACGCTCACCGGGCGCGGGGTCGCATCAAGCAACCGTTTCGTGTTCAGTTCCGTGTACGACTTCCCGCTCACGCGCGGCATCTTTTGAATCAATCCGTCGATGTCGGTCGGTGTCAGAAACGGGTTGACCGATTTGACGAGCGCGATTCCCGACGTCACCATCGGCGCGGCCATCGACGTCCCATCCATAAAGATAAAACTGTTCTTCAAGCCGAGCGATAGGACGTTCACACCCGGTGCGACGACCTTCACTTGGCTGTCCATGTTCGAGAACGCGGCGAGCCGATGTCTCGAATCGACGGCACCGACGGCGATGACTTCTTTCATATTGGCCGGGAACGAGACTTTCGTCGCGCCGTCATTGCCAGACGAGGCGACGATGACGACACCTTTCGCCCGGGCCCGTTTTATCGAATCGGCCAGTACCCGGTCGTAGTCTTGGCCGCCGAGCGACAAGTTGATGATCGTCGCCCCTTTCGCGACCGCCGTATCGACGGCTTTGGCGACGGTCCAGGAATCCGTGAACTCTGAGTTTCTCCCATAAAAGACGTTATAGAAGTGATAGCGGACGTTCGGGGCGAGACCGGCGATGCCGTACTTGTTGTGAAGACCTGACATGATGCCGGCCGTGTGTGTACCGTGATAGTCGACACTATACGGCCCTTTCATCGAGTTGACGACGCGCGGCACGTTCAACAGCTCCCGATGGCTACGGTCGGCCGATGAGTCGATGAGCGCGACGACGATATCGCCCGACCCTCTCGTCGTGTTCCACGTCAAGTCGGTCCCGGTCTGTTTGATGTAATATTGGTTTCCGACGCGCGGCTCCGCGACGACGTAGCCGTGTTTCTCCAAGATGACAGGTTTGGCGGCCCCGGCTGTCGTCGGGACGAGTAATGCCAACGCCGTCAGCAAAATCATTTTCTTCATCGCCTTACGCTCCATTCACACTTCATAAGATGGGAACATTATCTCAAATTTACGATACGATTTCCCTTTTTTCATAAAAAAAGAGTATGACATTTTTCCGACAGTTCACCAATAGTCAGGTTTGTCGGGATGTTCCATCTCGAAGTCGACGATTTTTCCGATCGTCAAATACGTATAATACCTCGCCAGCTCCGTGCGATACGGGTCCGGGGTGAACCCTTCCAAGTCCTCTCCGAGAGGCGACCCGTCAATCGTCTCGAACTGTTGGCAGAAGAAGGATTCCGTCTCATTGTTCCAGATGATCGTGTCCCCGATGTACCCGCTTCCGAACCGGATATAGTCGATGACGGACGGGACGATCACTTCGGCAGGCAACCGCTCGCTCATCCGGCCGACGAGTTCATAGCGGTCCCGCTCTGCGAACGTCGCCTCTTCGAGTGACGTACACTTCAACACTTCTTTATTGATCTCGATTAAGACGATATAGTCGCCAGACTCAATCGACAGCTTCATCTCATCACCTCGTCTCCACATCCCATTGTTAACTCTATCTTAACAAATATTCGGAGAAATGCGCCGAAATCCTGTCAGCCTGTACAAATTTTCCATTCGGTTCATTCAATCTACATGAAGAAAACGGTTTTTGCTATACTAGACGTATACGACCGTAGAGAGGAAGTGCACCATGGCTAAACGTCCTTTGACCCCACGAGAAAGCGAGCTGATCGCGACGGCCTTGTTCGTGATTGGGACCGTCCCGTATAACGGTCACATCGACCGTCTCGAATCGCTCACGTTACGCGACATCGCGGACGACTATTTATCAGGGAAGCGTACGGTCGCCGATGCGATTGACGCACTCGACCAATACATTTACGTCCGGCGCCACCGGTTCAAGAACGTGACGCCCCACAACCTATGGACGCTCGACGACCGGACCGAGCAGGAGGCACTCCGTTATATCGTCCGCCGTCCCGAACTGAAAAAAGGACAGACGCTGAACAAGAAGAACCAGCCGTATCAAGTCGGGCAAGAAGTCGAGTTCAAAGTCGACAAGCACGTCGACCGTGGGCAGTTCCGGATTTATATCGGCAAACAGAACGGGTTCACGTTCAAGGCCCAGTCGAAAGACAAAGAAAAACTAAAAGCGGCGAGCGGGTGGATCACCCATATGGACTTGAAAGACCGGCTCGTCTTCGTCAACTTGACCGATTTCGGCCGCCAAGCGATTGATCCGGAGTTGCGCGAATCGCTTGAATCGATGAGCGCTTCGCTCATCGGTTGGTTCGCCACGGCGACACTGCCGACCGAGGACGAGGCGAAAGCGGCGAAACAACTGATCGCCACGTTGCAGCGCCGGGACAAGCCGTACTGGTTCACGTTGACGACCGCGATGAACCATCCGAAGCCAGAGCACGTGAAGCGTTGGGGCGCTTTCATCAATTTGCTCGTCAAGGCGAGCACCGGGGACAAGACCGCGATTGAGACACTTGAGACGCAAGAAGACAAATACTTCAAGGACGCCTTCTTGCGAGCGATGCGCGCACTTCACGGTAACTTGGGCACGACTTGACAACGAATGAGACGGTAACGGCGTTGGCCGCTGCCGTTTTTTGTACGGATAGAAAGGACGAGACCAATGCAGATTATGATTGTTGAAGACGATGAACATATCCTCCGTCTAGTCGACGAGACCCTTCGCCGCGCCGGGCACGGGACGATGCTCGTCACGGACCCGTTTACGGCCGAAGCAGCGTTCATGGCCGACCCGCCGGACGCGGCCGTCATCGATATCCTGTTACCGGGTATGGATGGACGGGAACTGTGCCGCCGGATGAAGGCGACGCTCGACATCCCTGTCATCTTATTGACCGCGCTCGGTGAATGGGACGACAAACGGATTGGGTTCGAACACGGCGCCGACGACTATATGACGAAACCGTTCATTCCGGATGAACTGTTGTTCCGTCTACAGGCGATCTCGAAACGATACGAACGGACGGCCGCGAGCTCGATTCACGCCGGCCCGCTCTCGCTCGACTTACGCCACTATCGGGTCGAGCTGTCCGGCGAGACGATCCATCTGCCGAAACGTGAGTTCGAGCTGCTCTATCAGCTCGCCGCCTTCCCGAGCCGCGTGTTCAGCCGGGAAGAGCTGATCGAACATGTTTGGGGGCTCGACTTCGACGGCGACGACCGGACCGTGGACGTCCACATCAAACGGCTGCGGACCCGTTTACGAAGTGACGTCGTCTCGATTCGGACCGTGCGCGGGGTCGGTTATACGTTCGAGGTGATCGAATGAGGACCCTTTATACGCGCATCGTCTTGACCGTGTTCATGATTTTACTTCTCTCCGGCGCGATCGCCCTGCTCGTCAGCAACGTCGCGTACTATACTTGGTGGCAACCGACCTATAGTGAGAAGACGAGCGAGGCGGCGAGCACCGCCGTCGGCTACTTCTCGAATCATACAGACCAGGACGAGTCCGCCCTCTATACGTTCCTCGCCCGCACCGGGTATCAGCTCCACGTCGTCAAAGCCGACGGTCGGGTCATGCGGTACGGTGGCTCGTTCCGCGACGAGTCAATCGATGAGCGGACCGTCACCTCGGTACGGGAAGGAACCGTCTATGAAGGGATGCGCGACTACCCGTTCCATTTGTTTTTGCTCGGACTGTTCGACAATGAAGTCGTCAATACGTACGGGTTTCCACTAGAGGGCCCGGACGGTGTCGACGCCGTCTTTATACGGCCGGACTTATCGGCTCAAATCCGAGAGTTGCATCTATTCGTCGGGTTGTTCTTCGCCCTCTTGACCGGACTCGCATTTCTCTTGATCGCCGTCGCGACACGTTCGATCGTCAAGCCCGTCAAATCGTTGACCGACGCGACGGCATCGGTCGCCTCTAGAAAGACACCGCGCGACTTGCCGCTCGAGCGTTCCGACGAGATTGGCGTCCTCGCTCGCCGGTTTGAAGAGATGGCCC
Organism: Exiguobacterium sp. AB2; assembly: GCF_000696055.1. Classification (NCBI taxonomy): domain Bacteria; kingdom Bacillati; phylum Bacillota; class Bacilli; order Caryophanales; genus Exiguobacterium; species Exiguobacterium sp. AB2. The sequence goes on along the minus strand of NZ_JNAA01000042.1, from coordinate 26,636 downwards.
GGACGATTGAGACGTCCGAACAAGCAAGACGACGTTTCGTCTCCAACGTCTCGCACGAGTTCCAGTCCCCGCTCACGTCGTTAACCGGCTACGCCTCGACGCTCGTCGAGTTGACCGACGAGAAGGCCCGACCGTACGCTGAAATCATCCGTGACGAAACGACGCGGCTGTCGTCGTTGACAAGACAACTGCTCCTGCTCGCCAGGCTCGACGAGGCCGACATCTCGCTCGAGCAAGATGTTCTGCTCACCACGTCAATCGAAGACGTGATTCGCGGGCTCTCGTTCCAACTCGACCAAAAAGGGATCGCCGTCGTCACCGACCTCGACGACATGACGGTGAAAGGTGACCCCATCTTGCTGGCGCAAGTGTGGATGAACTTGCTCCAAAACGCGATTCACGCCTCGCGCGAAGGAGGGACCATCCGAATCAAGTTGAAACGAGACGAACGCGTCACAATCATCGTCTCAGACGACGGACACGGGATGGATGACGTGACGCGGGCACACCTGTTCGAACGTTTCTTCCAAGGTGACGCGTCACGTGGGACGGCCGGGACCGGGCTCGGACTCTCGATCGTCCACGACATCGTCAGCTTGCACGGCGGCACGATTCAAGTCGAGTCCACGCCCGGATCGGGGACGACGTTCACGATTCAACTGTGACGTGTTCATGTTCCGTTCATATTCGTTCGGTATGCTTCCTTCATCGACATGAAGGAGGCTTTTTATAATGACACTCGGACTAAAAGAAATGTGGCGAAAACGTGGTCAGTACGGACTCATCCTCCTGATCACACTCGCAATCGTCTTGTTGACGACACTAATCACCGGGCTCGCGGACGGGCTCGCCTATGACAACGGGGCAAGCGTGCGCGAACTCGACATTGACACGTTCCAACTGACAGACGACGCGGACGGACAGTTGACGCGTTCATTCATCGAAGAGACGCCAATCGACGCGGTGACCCCGCTCGCCGTGAAACCGCTCACGTTCGTGAACGGAACGAAACAAGATGCGACGTTGTTCGCCTTGCCGACAGACTCGACCATCGGACCGACACTCGATCTTTCTGTCGGAGAAGTGCTCGTCGACCCAAGCTTTTTACAGACGTATGCGGTCGGCGATACGGTCGAGGACTTCGTCAGTGGGTACCGTTTCACGATTATCGGTGTGACAGACGGACGATTCAGCCACGGCCCCGTCGTCTGGACGACGATGGAGACGTGGGACGCGTATCAACAGACCGCGGGCGGGCCGACTTACGTCTCGGCTTGGCTCGGAGACGAGGTCACATCGCTCACCCGTCATTCGAAACAAGATATCATCGAATCTGTGCCCGGTTATTCCGCCGCGCAAGGGACGTTCGATATGATGCGTGCGTTCCTCCTCATCATCGGGGCGTTCATCCTGACCGCATTCTTTTATATGGTGACGTTACAGAAACTACCGCAACTCGGCATCTTGAAAGCAATCGGGATTCGGTCACGGACGATCGGTGCAGCGCTTGTCTGGCAAGTGCTCGTCACGGTCGTAGCAGCGAGTACCATCGCGATGCTCGTGACCTTGCTTATGACGCGCGTCGTACCCGAAGCGGTCCCGTTCCAGTTCGAATGGTCGAACGTGGCATTTTATAGCACCCTCTTCCTCATCATCTCGTTACTCGGTACGGTGTTACCGTTACAGACACTTCGTCGGCTCGATGCTGCCGACACGTTAGGAGGTCGCATCAAATGAAGTTAACCAACATTCATCACGCCTATGAGCAACCGATTTTAACCGGTGTCGACTTGACCGTCTCACCGGGTGAGTGCATCGGGATTATCGGGCCGAGCGGCAGCGGCAAGAGTACGTTGCTGCAAATCCTCGGCTTGTTGAAGCGTCCAGATGCGGGCAGTCTGTCGTTCGACACGGTCGACGTCTTCTCGCTCGACGAGGAAACCCGGCGGAAGTTGCGGTTGAACGAGATCGGATTCGTGTTTCAGGACGCGCAACTCGTCCCGTATTTGACGGTGCGAGAGCAGCTTGAACTCGTCCAAGCCGAAAGCGAGACCGACGGCGACGCGATGGCCCTCCTGATGGACCTCGGGTTAGGCCATCGCTCAAACGAGTTACCGAACCGGCTATCCGGAGGGGAGCGGCAACGGGTCGCCGTCGCCCGTGCCCTCATCAACGACCCGCAACTCATCTTGGCCGACGAACCGACGGCGAGCCTCGACTACCCGAACGGCCGTCTCGTCATGGAACGCCTGGCCGAGGCGGCTCATGAACGCAACAAACGGGTCATCGTCATCACGCACGACGAACGGATGCTCGACGTGTGCGACCGCGTCCTTCGGTTGCGTGACGGACAGTTGAATCCAGTTTAAAAAGGGAGTGGCAAAATCGCCACTCCCTTTCGTTATGTACCGACCCGGAGCTGGGCCGCTTCTCGAACCATCTCCAGATGAAACGCCAACCAGGCACAGAGCGTCACGTGCACGGTCATCCCTCTCGACGAGTCGAGCTCGATGTGACGAACCGTGAGCAGCCGTTCTTCGATGTGGTTCGAGACGAGATACACGTCCGTGAGGGCGAGAAGCGCACGCACCGTCTCGTCCGTTCTCACGCCCGAAGCGGTGGTGAGCGACCGGACCGATAGTTGCATGTCGCGCCCTGCCCCGTACAAATATCGGTCCATCAAGGCATCGAGTACGGGTGACAGCTGATTCGTCCCATGTTCGCCGCGCTGGATGATCGAGATGCCCTCCTCCGTCACATAGTCGATGTCCCCTTCCACACACGCTTGAATCAGCCGATACATCCCCTCACGCGTCACACGGAGCCCTCCTTTTCTTCTACCGGCTAAGCATAATCCCCATCCGTGCAGCGTGCAATGAACGTCTTTTACCGGAACGGTCGCGGAATCGTCACGTTTGCGCCCGGAGACGCAACTCGTACGTGAACGAAACGTCACGTTTCGGGTACAATGATGGAGAAAGGAGCGATGTTCATGCAAGCTAAATGGAAATACGGGCTCGCGACACTGTTCACCGGCTACTATGCCATCAGTTATTACGCCTTCAAACGGATGACGCGAGGGAAACGGAAGACACCGGAGATGCTGCTCGCCCCGTACACGACCGAAGATCAATCGTTCTATCACGACGTGCCGTTCGAACACGTCTCGCTCCAATCTCGGGACGGCTATCGCCTTTACGGCCGGGTTTACCGGAACGGCGAGGCAAAAAAATGGATCGTCTTCGTCCACGGCTACACGGCCTCGCACAGTTTCATGGCACCGCACTTGGCCATGTTCCACCGGCTCGGGTATAACCTGCTCGCCGTCGACTTGCGATCACACGGGGAGTCCGAGGGCGTCTACGCCTCGTACGGGTATCACGAGAAACACGATATCGTCGAGTGGGTCGATTGGCTCCGGACCCATGAGACGGTCGATGAGGTCGGCCTTCACGGCGTATCGATGGGTGCGGCGACCATCTTACAGGCGGGACCGCTCACGGATGTCGATTTCTTGATTGCCGAGTGTCCGTTCGATGACATGCGCCAACTGATGCGTCATCAATTGAACAACCTACATCGGCTGCCAGGCGACTTATTGCTCCCCGGAATCAACTACTTCCTTTGGAGCCGGGCCGGGTTTTTGATGCACCAAGTCAGTCCGAAGCGTTCGCTCGCCGAGACGAGCGCCCCGGTGTTGTTCGTCCACGGGACGCGCGACGATTTCGTCCCGACGTGGATGTCCATCGAAATGAACGCCCTCAACCGGCGCAACGAGCTCGCGCTCATCCACGATGCCGAGCATACGAACTGCATCTTAAAAGACCGAGACGCCTACGAGGCCGCCGTCACGAATTTTTTGGCTCGGCGACGTGAATCGGGCCAGCAATCAGATCCAGTAACACATGCAAGACCATGACCGGCCAAAGTAAACCTGTCGCGAGGAACAAGTAGCCGAACACGAAGCCGACGGCGCCGGTCACGATGACACCACGGACGCCTTGATACGCATGGGCGAGACCGAACAAGGCGCCGCTCGCTAAGGCGAGCGATCCGTCCGAGAGATCGACATAGAGCGCGAGCGTATAAATCAAGACGCCGCGGAAGATAAACTCTTCCGTGATCCCGGCCGTGACCGAGACGGCTTTCCAAGCCTGTGCCTCTTCCTTTGTCCGTGGCAACAACACTTTTTCAATCTCAAGCTCATAGTGCGGACGAAGCCGTTCCCGAAGCCGCGCCGACGTCAAGACGGACAAATAGAAGACGAAGATGCCGCCCATGAGGACACAGCTAAAGACGAAATAGTTCCACGACCGTGCATCGGTCACGTCGGGCATGAAGGCAAGGCCAACCGCATCACCCGGCACGTCGAACAAGAACACGAGCGCGACGAGCAACAGCGTCAAGCCCCATGCGGACTTGATCGCCTCCTCGTAGACGCGTCCCCGACCGAGCGACGTGATCATCGATTTCATCAATCGGGCATTGAACAGCTGAATGATCAATAAGTAGGCGAGAATGACGGTAAAGACGATTCGTTCGAGCATCGATATCCACTCCTGTCCTTCCTGTTAGCTATATGCTACACTATTCGGGTATTGTCTAGAAAGCTAGGAGGCGGTATCTTGAAACGATTGATGCTGCGACTGACCAGTATCATGCTTGTGACAGTGTTGTTCCTCGTCGCAATCGGCTGGTTCGGTCAAGATGACAAAGTGAACAACGCCCTTTACCGGGCCTACTATGGAGATCACGGTGTCCCGTCGGATCATGTCTCGGTCTATGAAGACGCCGCGGATACGTATGACGTCGATTGGCGCCTACTCGCCGCCGTCCATCGCGTCGAGACGATTTTTTCACACAGTGCCTCGATGCGGTCATCGGTCGGTGCGATCGGTCCGTTCCAGTTCATGCCCCGGACTTGGCTCGGTTGGCAATATGACACGGACGACCAAAAAGGCGACGTCCCTGAGGACGAGGTCGACTTGACGGATTTGACGTTGATTGAGCAATACGGCGGGCTCGGCCGTGACGGGAACAATGACGGACAAGCCGACCCACACAGCTTAATCGATTCGGCCCATGCGGCCGCGTATTACTTGAGTGAACACGGCGGCCAATCGACCGATTCGATTGAATCGGTTCGTTCGGCCATCTTCGAGTATAATCGCAGCGAACAGTACGTAGACAACGTCATGTCCTACTATGAACAGTATCAAGACGAAGTCACGCTCCTTCCCGGTGACGCGAAGTCGACGAAGCAGCAAGTCGCACGCTACGCAATTCGTTACTTGGAATGGTTCGCGAGTCTGACGTGACCGTTGATCTTTAGTTGAAGTGAGGAAACGATATGAACACACAAATCGAGGAAGTGACGATTCGAGTCAAGTCGGTCTTCAATGACGACAAGACGAAACGCTATATGCGCTCCTATGAGTTCACCGATGTCGTCGATGGCGTGATTTGCGCCGTCATCATCTATTCCCCTCGAATGAGTGACGCGTTCTTGTCTGGGACGACGACGCAACGGGCGTACATGCTCATGCGCAACCATCTCGACAAACCGATTCGGGAAGTGCGCGTCATCAGTCTCGTCCCGACGCTCGCCATAAACGACAATCTGCCTTACGTCGAGTCTCAACTCGACGAGACGAACTTCCATTACGTCGAGGAGACGCTCGACGAGGTCGAACAGAGCAGGGGCATGGTCATCGTCGGCTGGGGATCGCCCGGTCGGCTCATGCATCACGCGACCGCGTATAAGACGCTCTTCGCCGACCACGAGGCGAACATGTTCTGTATCGGGACGACCGCCAAAGGTGAACCGCAACAGATTCGAATGGCCAACGAGAACACCGTGCTCGAGCCGTTCAACAACGAATCAATCAAACCGAAGTTCCGTATCGTCAAAGAAACGAAACAGGACGACTCCGAGTGAGTCGTCCTCAGCTTGTTGACTAACATCAAGCGAATCGCCCGTCTTTCCGGCGCCCACGCTTTCCGCAGGCAATCCCGGAGCCGCATCGCGACTTACGTCGCTGCTGGGTCTCCGTCGGACTGCTTTCCTGCAGGGTAGGGGCGCCGTCGGACGAGTAACGCAAACGGTCGCCGTCTGGCGGCCGTTTTTTTCTGTCGCCACGATGGCCGAAACGAACGTCGACATCGTACGTCATCCATTTCGTGTCGGGGTGACTAGATCGAGCTCGTTGAACACAAAAAACGAACCCATTCGCTTTTTACGAATGGATTCATCAACAGCCTGAGGACGAGTCGTCCAGTTTTTTTAACGGATCCCCACCCACGTACTCACGACGAACAAGAGGACTAAACATGCGGCCAAGACGAAATCGTTCCGCGTGACGGGGACGACCTCGTACGTGCTGCGGCGTTCCCCCGTGAACCCGCGCGCCTCCATCGAGAAGGCGATCCGTTCGGCTTGGCGGATCGAACCGGCCAGGAGCGGAATCAATAGCTTCGGGACATGTCGGACGTGCTCGAGTCGCGTCTCGAGCCGGACGCCCCGGAGCGCGTGCGTCTCATAGAGCTGGATCAGTTCGCTCTTTAAAATCGGAAAGAACCGAAATCCGACGAAGACGCTATAGGCGATCTTCGGTGATAGCTTGCCTTGTTGCATCAAGCTGTAGACGAAACGCTTCGGGTCCGTCGTCAGCGTAAACAACAGTGAGAGTGCCGTGAACGCCAAGACGCGCAAGGCGAGCGTCACGGCAAGGCGCACGTTCTCTTCCGTCACGTCGTTACCGAACAGCGTGAACACGACCGCCCCACCCGCCTCTCTTCCGAAGACGAGCGTCGTCCAGAGTGTCCCGATCGCGGTCAATAGAAACGGGATCATGAACAGTCCCCACCGCCGCCAGCTCACGTCGGCGAACAGTGTTTGGAGGAGGAGCGTGCCGAGAAAAACGGCGAGCGGGGTCCATGGGTTGTACATGAAGGCGAGACCGAACATGAGGCACGTCACGGTCAAAAACTTGAGCGTCGGGTTCATCTCATGAAACGTCATCCCATCTCCTCCATCCATAACCCATGGGCCTGAAGGAGTTCCGGCTGCTCCCAGAGCGATGCGTCATACGGACCGTTCAACTTCCCATCGTGCATTAAATAATACGTGTTCGCAGCCCGGGCGAAGTTGAGGTCGTGCGTCACGAACAGCACGGCCTGACCGTCACGTGCCCGCTCTTCCATCAAGTCATAAAGCGCACCGAGCGACGCCTCGTCTTGTCCGGCGGTCGGTTCATCGAACGCGATGAGTCGTTTCCTAGAGAGCAACATCACGCCAATCGCGAGTCGGCGCTTTTGTCCGTGACTGAGCGAGAGCGGATGGGCGTCATGTAATCGCTCGAGACCGAGCCGCGTCAACACGTCTTCAATCGGGTGATCGTGTCCGTACGCGAGCTCGTGCGCCACCTCGCTCGTGACGAACAGGTGTGCCGGCGATTGCGGGACGAGCCCGACGTCGCGATGGTTCCGGGCGAGACTCCTGAGCCATGTCGATTTGCCGCTCCCGTTACGACCGAGGATTGCGACGACCTCTCCCTCGGCGACGGTCAAGTCACTCGCTGCGAGTTCGAATTCTTTTCGTTTTAAATTCGGTATGTGAAATAAATTGTGTTCCCCTTTTTCGCTCGTAATCGGTGCGAACGTATAGTCGGGGCGCATCTCGAACGGTCCATCGTAGACGATTCGCCCCTCCATAAGTTCGACTTGCCGGTCGAAGAAATCGCCCCACACGTACGGGCGATGTTCGATGACGACGACGTTGACGCTACGGGCGACGCCGTCGAGCCAACGGACGAACCGAGCCGCGGTCTCCGGGTCGAGATGGGCGAGCGGTTCATCAAGGAGGAGCCATTCCGGACGGCCAATCAGTGCACAGGCGACGGCGATTTGCTGCTTCTCGCCACCAGACAAGTCATGGATGTAGCGATGTCGATAATCGTCGAGCCGCAACGTCCGTAACATCATCTCGACGCGCCCCATCATCTCCTCGCGGGGGACGTGAAAGTTTTCGAGCGTAAAGATCAGCTCTTCCTCGACCGTCTGCATGACGAACTGACTGTCGGGGTCTTGGAACACGGTGCCGACCCGACGATTCACCTCGCCGGCCGCGTACGTGTCATACGGCCGGTCGAACAAGTCGAGCCTTCCGGTCACGATGCCGTCACAGTTGTCCGGATAGAGCCGGTTCATCATGGCGAACAGTGTCGATTTCCCCGACCCACTCGACCCGCTGATGAGTGTCCGCCCATCCCGGAGCGTGAGCGTGACGTCTGCCAATACGTCGGTCGACTTGCCGGGATAACGAAACGTCAACTGCTCCGCCTCAACCATGGGCGCGTCCTTGACGTGCGAGCGCGTAGCCTTCGAGCGCACCCGTCCTGAGCAACAAGTCGCTCAAAATCTTTCCACCGAGCCCTGCGATGAGCATCCCGCTCGTGGCGCGCAGGGCGAACATCGTCGCCACGTACGTCGGGCTGAGTGCCGCGAGGCCGCCCATGACGTATGTATAGGCGAAACTCGTCACGGCAGCACCGAAGCCAGCGAGCATGAGCACCCACAGGTCATATCGTTTATACCCGGTGACGGCGAACGCCGCCTCGGCCCCGAGTCCTTGAATGATCCCGACGAGAATGATGCGTGGCCCGATTGCGTTCCCAATCATCATCTCAATCGTCGCCGCGAGCACTTCCGACAAAAAGGCGGCACCGGGCTTACGGATGATATAGGCGGCGATAATCGAGACGATAAACCAAATCCCGAAAATCCACTCGTAGGCGATCGGCCCAATCAGCCCAGCCCATAAATTTCCGACGTGGACGAACGCCAAATAGACGACGGCGAAGACGACCGATAATATCGACAACAAGACGATCTCCTTTAATTTCCACGACTTAAGCATTGTTTTGTCCCTCATGTGACGGACTGTTCACACTGAACGTCACCGTCATGACGACGTGGCTCGTCTTCGCACGCACCCGGTCGAACGTCGCCTCGTAAAACGAGAATACCGGCTCGATGTCGCCATGGATGCCGGAGGCGTAATGCATCGAGTCATTGAACACACCGCGCGCTTTCGCGAAGTCGATCTCTTCATAGATGATGTCCATATACTCCGCGTCCCCGAGCGGATAGAGTGCGAACTGGGATGAGACGTATTGGTTTTCGACCGAACCGTTCGCCGGCTCGTTCGTCACGTCGAGCAAGTTGTCCCCCGTCGTGTCGCCAGGGCAGCCGACCGAGAACGTCCCGCTCATCGAGACGTGCACCCCCGACTTCGTCGCATGAGATAAGACGGCCTTGGCCACATCGAATACGTGCTCACTCCGTCCCCGGATGACCGTCGAGACGTCATCGGTATGGCGCCAGACGTTCTGTAAGTCCGTCTCCTTCAGTGCGTCTTTGATGACGCTCACGAAATCGGACGTCATCGGGCTGAGTGTAAAGCGGAACCCGACAATCGGGCTCGTTCCACATTGGTTGTTCATGTTCTGTTCCCCCTTTATCTGTATGCACGAAAAAAGCCGCATCCATGAGAATGCGGCCACTCGTCCAATTAAAGTCCATCAGAAAAAGTGCCACACTTCCTCACGCCGGTATTACCCGGATCGAGTCATAAGGGATCGGGGCCATGCTCACATCTCAGCCGAAGCACCCCTAGTGTAGTCCAATGTATGCGGTTTGTTCATGCAAGGAACAGTATAGACGACCAATTTCGATTTGTAAACGGTTTATGAGAAAGTGACAACGCCATTCCCTGGAAGCGTGTCTTGGAGCGTCGCCCAGTCGAGCGCCATCTCTTCGTCAGTCAACAGGCAAGTATCAAGCATCGATTCGACACGCGCACGGTCCATTCGCTGTCCAATTAAAACGAGCTCGGTTTGGCGGTCGCCGTAAGGCTCGATATAGTCTTCAGCGAGCTCCGGTTCTGCCGCGAACATAAGCCGGCGCTCCTCTTCCGGAAGCGTCGCGAGCCACCGCCCGGCGTGCTCGAGCGTCGAGGCGTATCCGGCCTGCGAGAACAAGCAGGCGAGGTCGTTACGCGAAGCAATCCATAAAAATCCTTTTGCCCGAACGATTTCCTCAGGGAACTGCTCAATCCACGCATGAAGTCGCGCTGGGTGGAACGGACGACGGCGACGATAGACGAACGAGCTGATGCCGTACTCTTCGGTCTCCGGCGTATGTTCTTCCGACTCAAGCTCTTGGATCCAGCCGGCCGAATGCATCGCCTGCTCGAAATCGAACAGGTTGACGTCGAGCAGTTCGGTCAAGTCGACGTTCGAATGGACCGAGGTCAATAGTTTTGCAGACGGGTTGAGCGTCTTCAGCAGACCGGCCATCTCGTTCAGTTCGGCCTCCGACACCCGGTCGGCTTTGTTCAGGACGATGATGTCGGCGAACTCGACCTGGTCGACGAGCAGGTCGACGACTTCACGGACATCCGTCTCATCGATTGCTTGTTTCCGCTCATGGAGCGACTCACCGGAATTGAAATCTTTCAAGAAACGGTAAGCATCGACGACCGTCACCATCGCATCGATATAGACACGGCTCGTCAAGTCGATGCCGAGCGCGTCATCGGCATACGTGAACGTCTGGGCCACGGGAATCGGTTCCGAGATTCCGGACGACTCGATGATGATCCCGTCAAGTTCACGGTCGTTCGTGAGTTCTTGGACCGCCTCGAGGAGGTCTTCACGGAGCGTGCAACAGATGCAACCGTTCGACAGCTCGACTAGCTTCTCATCGGTCCGCGAAAATCCACTTTGTTCGATTAAACGCTCATCGATATTCAATTCGCTCATATCATTGACGATGACGGCATACTTCTTGCCGGTGCGATTGTTTAAAATATGGTTCATTAACGTCGTCTTGCCGCTCCCAAGATAGCCTGACAACACGGTGATTGGAATTCGTTTCATCATTAACAGCCCCCAAATAGTAATCATTACTTTTTAGATAATGAACGGGATTGACCATCTTGTCAACAAAAAAACACGCTCGCACGGAGCGTGTTTCAGGCATGGCTATTCTTCGAGTGCTTTCCGTTCCGCCTCTGAGCGTGGATAAGCGTTCGCCTGCCACTCGGCCCGATAGATCGAATCGAGCTGCGTCAAGCCGACCTCATCCTCATCTTTGTCCGCGTCGACGCTCGGCGTCTCGTCCCATTTCGGTTCGAGGTAAGAATGATCGTTCGTCTCGCGGTCGTCGAGGTATTTCTTCACCCCGACTCGCGCCACCGCCGCGAGCGCGAGACCGATTCCTACGCGAACGAGCATGCGTTTCACCATGATTCTCCCTCCTTAACGTCCGAAACGATAAAGTGGCATCCCTTTCACTTCCGTATCGATTTTAAACACCGACCCGGCATCCGGATACGTTTCGAGCGCCTCGTCATCCATCCCTTCACGCGCGGTCGTGATGGCGAGTTGCTTCAAGTCGTCCCCGATGAAACAGCATGACGTCACGTTCGGCGCCGGCACCATGACTTCGAGCACTTTCTCGCCCGTCTCGGGGTTCCAGCGCGAGACGCGACCGCCGGCGAAGTGGGCGATCCATAAATGACCCTCTTCGTCCGAGGTCATGCCGTCAGGGAAGCCGTCCTCATCCTTAAATTCGACGACGACCTCCCCTTCCCCAAACGTACCGGACGACAAGTCGTACGGATAACGTCGAACCGTCTCGGTCGGCGTGTCGATATGATAAAACCATTTGTGGTCCGGTGACCACGTCAGACCATTTGATAAGGTCAGACCTGTGAGCATCTCTTCGGTCGTGCCGTCGCGGTCCAACCGATAGAGTGTGGCCTCATTCTCCTCGTCTTCCAAATGGAGCGTTCCCGCAAAGATTCGTCCGTACGGGTCGGCCTTGCCGTCGTTGAATCGAAGCACGCCGTCCGCATCATCGAGTTCGACGAGCTTGTCGAGTTGTTTTGAGGACTCGTCCCATTCATAGATACCGTCCTTCAATCCGACGATGACACCGTCCGTCACTTTCGGAACGGCGAAGCCGATCTGTTGGCCCATATCGGCTGAAGAGAGCTCATCTTCTTTCTCATCGTACCACCAGAGCGTGTGCCCTTCGATGTCGACCCAGTAGAATCGCTTCAACTCAGCGTCCCAACACGGCCCTTCCCCAAGCGTATTTCTGACTCGAATCCAACATGTCGCGTTCACGTTTTCCATTAAATAGCCTCCACTCTCTCCTGTGATGTCAAAAGACTATTCCCTAGACCGGACGTCTCTAGTCCTATTTCTGAAAATTGTTTATCCTGTCCTGCGTCCGGACGTCAACAAAAAAACTCCCGCTGAGGTTAGCGGGAGAATCGACTTATTTGGCACCTTCCACGTTCATATGTTTACTGCGGAGCTGTCCGCAGGCCGCATCGATGTCGGTCCCGTGTTCGAGACGGACACCCGTGTTGACGCCACGTTTCTTCAAAATGTCGTAAAACGCCATGATGTCCTCCGACGTACTGCGCTCATATTGGATATGCTCGTTGACCGGATTGTATGGAATCAAGTTGACGTACGACTTGTCATTGATGTCCGCGATCAAGTCAGCGAGCTCTTCGGCATGTTCCGGCAAGTCGTTCACTTTCGAGAGAAGAATGTACTCGAACGTGATTCGCTTGTTCGTCTTCTCGACGTAATAACGGATGGCCGGCATGAGCTTGTCGAGCGGGAACGCCCGGTTGATCTTCATGATCTGTGTCCGGAGCGCGTCGTTCGGCGCGTGGAGCGACAGCGCCAAGTTGATGCGCAAATCGAGGTCGGCGAACTTGTAAATCTTATCGGCGAGCCCACTCGTCGAGACGTTGATTTTCCGCGGCGCGATGGCGAGACCGCGCTCGTCTTTGACGACACGAAGGAAATCGACTAAGTGATCGAAGTTGTCGAACGGCTCCCCGATTCCCATGACGACGATATGACTGACGCGGGCACCTTCCCCGACTTCGTCCAAGTAATGTTGCACGGTCATGATCTGCTCGACGACTTCGCCTGCCGTCAAATCGCGTGTCTTCTTCAACAGACCGCTCGCACAGAAGCTGCACCCGATATTGCACCCGACTTGTGTCGTGACACAGACCGAACGACCATATTTGTGACGCATGAGCACCGTCTCGATATAGTGGCCGTCGTGGAGTTTAAGTAAGAATTTGACCGTCCCGTCGCCCGCCTCTTGTTTGACGAACAACTCTTGTGTCGAGATGACGTAACGCTCCGCGAGCGCTGTTTTCACTTCATCTCGCACGTTGATGGCATCCATCGACTTGACCCGGTCGATGTAGAGCGAGTCCCAAATCTGTCTCGCGTGATAGGCGCTGTATCCAAAATCGACACAGACGTCCGTAAGCTGATCAAACGTCAGCCCGTATATAGATGGTTTCATTGCAATCTGTCCTTTCTTCAATCCGCATAATTCCCATTGTAGCGGACCGCGTCGACGGGTGCAACGTTCTTACAACGGCGGGAGCGGCCGCGTGACATGACGTTCGAACGCGTAGGCGATGCGAATCAAATCGCGCTCCGCGTAACTCGTCCCCGTGAACGATAACCCGAACGGAGCGCCGCTCTGTTTCACGGCATACGGAATCGTGATCGTCGGGTGACCGGCTTTCGCGGCCATGTCATAGTTCAAGTCGTGCGGCAAGACGAGCGCATGGAGCGCCTGCTCGGCCAACAGTCGGTCGATGCCGTCCGTCTTGGCGTGACGGACGTCGTCGAGGCGACGTGTCAGATAGGTGGCCTCAATCAAGCGGCCCGATTGTTCGTCCGCTTTCTCGAACGTCTTCTGTCCGTGTGGAATCGTCTCCGGATGGCTGCTGTTCCAGTTAATCAAATCCGAAAGCGTCTTATACGAGAGCGTCGTCGAGGCTAGATACGCCTCGATTCCGAGCTTAAACTCATGATACAGGATATCGCCTTGGTCGAGCGATGTTGTCGACGGCAGTTCGACAGTGACGACCTCGATGCCGCTCTGTTTCAGCAAGGCGATCGCCTCATCATAGAGCGCCTGTTCTTCTTCCGACAGATCAATCTTGACGATCCCGACGCGCATCCCGACCGCTTGGCGTTCATCGAGACACGTCCGATACGGCGGACCGGCCGGAAGGTGCGTCGTCGCCGGGTCAGCCGGGTCTTCCCCGACCATCGCCTCAAGGGCAAGCACCGCATCCCGGAGCGTTCGTGCCATCGGGCCGGCCGTGTCCTGCGACCGGGAGATCGGAATGATGCCGCTCCGGCTAATCAAACCGACGGTCGGCTTGATGCCGACGATGCCGTTATGGACGCTCGGATGGATAATCGAGCCGCTCGTCTCGCTGCCGACGGCGAGAAGCGTCATGTTCGCCGCGACCGCGGACGCCGAACCTGAACTCGACCCGCCGACATCGAGCTTGTCCCCATATGGATTGAGCGTCTGGCCCCCGACCCCGCTCCAGCCGTTCGGCATCCCCTCGGTCAAAAAGTTGGCCCACTCGGACAAGTTCGCTTTCCCGAGGATGATGGCCCCGCTCGCGCGTAAACTTTGAACGAGGTGGGCGTCTCGGCCGGCGAAGTGATGCGCGAGGGCGACGGCCCCAGCCGTCGTCTTCATCTGACCGGCCGTCTCGACGTTGTCTTTAATCAGTACCGGGATGCCGAGCAGCGGCAAGCGATCACCACGTCGGAACGCCCGGTCGGCCGCCTCGGCCTCGAACAGAGCGTCCGGGTTCACTTGAATGACCGCTCTCAGCTTGTCGTTCAATGCGGCGATTCGGGTCAAATAGTAGGCCGTCACGTCACGCGCGGTGAACGTTCCTTCCTTATATCCGAGATGGGCGGTCTCGATATCGAGTTCGAAAAATGGGTTTGGTTCAGTCATGTTGATTCCTCCTTTGCTCACTCGTTCGTATTCGCTATTTCCACTTGATTTCCTGTTTTCGTTCGCCAACGAATGTGTAACTTGGTAAACTGAAAAAAAGGGAGGTTACTATGAACCGTTCGTACGTACTCGTCTTGTTGTCCGTCTTTGTCTTGTTCTTCTTACAGCTCTATGCCGGGGAGGCCCCGTATACGCTACCGCTCTCCATCGTCCTCGTCGTCTTGATTGTCGGGGCCACGTTGCTGCAACTTCGGCGAAAACCTAATCGTTGACGACACTTTCGGACAGATGGTATGATGCTTTCACCAACTACATATCGATATCTTGAGTGAACGAGAGACCTGGCTCTATGACTTCACAGCAACCTGCTTCGGCAAGGTGCTACTTCCAGCAAGGCGTTTGCCTTGGACGATATGACAGAACGCTCATGTCGATGACATGGGCGTTTTTATTTGGACAATACGTGTACAGGGGGAGTTTATTATGGAAAAAGCAACATTCGCGGGCGGCTGTTTTTGGTGCATGGTGACGCCGTTCGAGGAGCAACCTGGCATCGAGTCAATCGTATCCGGTTATACGGGAGGTCACGTCGATGACCCGACGTATGAACAAGTGAAAACAGGGACGACGGGACATTATGAGGTCGTCGAGATCACGTTCGACCCGACGCTGTTCGTTTATGAGCGCCTGCTCGAACTATATTGGATTCAGACCGATCCGACCGATGACGGCGGCCAGTTCCAAGACCGCGGCAGCCAATATGCGCCGGCCATCTTCTATCATACTGAAGAACAACGCGTGAAAGCAGAGCAGAGTCGCGACGCGCTCGCGGCGAGCGGACGATTCAAACAGCCGATCGTCACGAAGATTCTACCGGCCGACACGTTCTATCCGGCCGAGGAATACCATCAAGACTTCCATAAAAAAAATCCGGCCCACTATAAAGAGGACCGGAAGAAATCTGGGCGCGACGCATTCATCGAGCAAGCCTGGTAAACAAAAGACGGGTCGTCTGACCCGTCTTTTTAGCTTTTCGCAATCCCGAGCATGAATCCGGCCACGACGATGAGCCCGATTCCCATAAAGACGAAGACCCGTTCTTTCGTCGTCTTCTCTTCTTTCAATAGATAAATCCCGCCGAGCGTCGCCACGACGACGTTCAGTTGCGACAAGGCGAACGACGTCGCGATGCCGACCTCACCGCTCGACACGAACATCCCGAAGTTCCCAATCCCCCAGGCGAGACCGGCCAAGATGTTTTTGAACGTCTTCGGGTCGAACTTCTTGACATCTTTCTCGCGCAAGCTGAACAAGAGCGCTGCGATGAACATCCCGACCGATTGCGGCAAGATGGCCGTGATGCCGTCGACCTCGAAATAGTTCGTCAAGACGGCATACGTCACATAACCGATACTCGACACGAGCAGGACGAGCAAGCCTTTCTTCAAGGCCCCGCTACTGTCGCCGTCTTTGTTCTGCTGATATGACGTCAGTGCCGCCCCGATGATAATCAACACGAGCGCAGAAAAACCGAGCCATAACTCGGTCGACGTCTGCCAATCACCGAGCACGATGACGCCGAACAAGGACGTCCCGACGAGTTGCATACCGGTGCTGATCGGCATCGCTTTCGATACACTTAAAATTTGGAACGATTGGAACTGTAAATATTGCCCGAGTGCCCAGAACACACCGGAGATGAAGCCGGTCACGATTGCTAGCGTCGTGAACTCCGGATTGAATACGAGTGCGATGATGACCGCCATCACCATCGCCCCAATCGTCGTCCCGATTAACTGTTGAATCGGCTTACCACCGACTTTCGACACGATGAGCGGGATACTCCCCCACATCAAGGCAGGTAAGAGTGCGAGTAAAATCATTTCCATAGATAACACCTGCTTTCGTAGAATAACATTACCAATGATTTTCCCACGTTTACGCACGATTAAACTTTGTTCGAAAAAATTTAAAAATATCCATTGCCAAATGTTTTACTAGGATGATATAATAATTTTCGAACGGGGCATTAGCTCAGCTGGGAGAGCGCCACGCTGGCAGCGTGGAGGTCAGCGGTTCGAGCCCGCTATGCTCCATTATGGAAGTCACCACTCATTTGAGGGGTGATTTTTTTTTGCGTCTCCGCCCGGTTTAAGTCACCTGGTAGCGGGTAATGATTGTAAGACATCATTATTCTAGGGGGGACTTACTATGGATCGTGCCTCTGTCGAAGAGACCATTTTAGCCGTCATCGACTGTATGCGGGCAAGCAATCACTGTTTCTCAAAATGTTTACAAGAAGAGGATTTATTGATGGTCGCCGAGTGTATCCGGCTGACGAAAGAATGTTCGGAAGTGTGTGCGCTCGCCTTGAACGCGCTCGAGACCGATTCGGCTTTCACCAAACCGATTGCTGCACTCTGCGCCCAGGTGTGCGACACGTGCGCCGTCGAATGTGGCCGCCACTTGCATGACCATTGCCAACGTTGTTCCGAAGCGTGTCTCCGCTGCGCAGAGGCGTGTCGCAACCTCGTGGCCGCATAATCGCTTTTTAGTCTAACGATATGTTAGACTTTTTTTATACTTGTTTTATGAGAAAGGGACCGATTATGTCATATTCAATTCTTGCCATCGACGTCGAGACGGCCAACCGCGATAGTCGCAGCATCTGCTCTGTCGGCTGGAGCCTACTCGTCGACGGTGAAATCATCGAGACGAACCAACTACTCGTCAATCCAGAAGAAGACTTTGACGCAGGCAATATCCGCGTCCACGGCATCCGGCCGAGCGACGTCTGGGACGCCCCAGCCTTACCCGAGGTGCTTGAACAGCTCTATCCGACGCTGCGGGATGTCGACCTCGTCATGGCGCACAATGCCTCATTTGATATGGGCGCTTTCAAGAAAGCAATCGCCAAATATGAATTATATACGTTTCCGACAATCGAGTACGGCTGTACCGTCAAGCTGTCGAGAAAACTGTATCCTGGACTGCCGAATCACAAGCTGAATACGATGGCGGAATATTTGAACGTCCCGTTCATCCATCACGATGCGGCTGAAGATGCCCGCGTCTGCGCATTGCTCATGCGCGATATGATGCAGAAGACCGGGATACATGACCCGCGTGAACTGCACCGCTATACATCGGTCAAGCTCGGGAAGCTCGCCTATTAATCGAAATGTACGTCAGACAGGCCAAGACGATCGTCTTGGCCTGTTAGCGTTTAAAGATCCATCTTTTTTGGATGTAATAATTGACGACGAACAAGAGACTGTCGACGAGCACTTTAATCCAAACTTCCCCGTCCCGAATCACCAGGAACAATACATAGACGAGACCGGCCGACAACGTCATCTGCAAGCCGACGAGACCGAAGTATTTCGGCATCGCCCGTCTCGCTTTCGAGTCGAACACGACTTTTCGATTCACCACGTAATTGAATAAGGACGAGATGATGCGGGCCAATACCGTCGCAATTAAGACATGGGTCGTCTCGAACCACGGATTCAATAAAAAGATGAACAAGGCATAGGCGCTGATATCTAATAAAAATGAGGCGACCGAGGATAACGAATAGGCTAAAAACATGCGATAAATCAGAATCGAGTCGATGACCGGGCGAAAATGGGATGAGGCGTTCTCGGCCACATACACGGTTTGAATCGGAATCTGTTGAATCGGGACTTGCCAACGTTTCGTGAACATCAACATGTTCATCTCGAACTCATAGCGGTTCCCGGGCACGTCGAGCAACTGTTCCGCATAGCGCAACGGAACGGCCCGTAGACCGGTTTGGGTGTCTTTCAGTCGAAGCCCGCTGCCGACGAGCATGACACCACGTGTCATCTGGTTCCCGAATCGGCTCCGGAACGGAATATGCGCGCCAGAAAAATCACGACAGCCCATGACCAGATGGTGCGTCCGTTGAACCCCTGCTTCATACAAGCTTTTTACATCCTCCGGCAGATGCTGTCCGTCCGCATCGACGGTGATGACACCATGCGTACCGGGGAATCGTTCGACGACGTGACGAATCCCCGTCTTCAACGCCGCACCCTTGCCTTGATTCCGTTCATGGACGAGGACAGTCGTCACCCACTTCCCGACCTCATCGAAGACAGTTTGGGATGTCTCGACACTCCCATCGTTCACGACGATGACATGGACAAATCCCGTTTCTTTCAGCTCGCGGACAAGTGTGACGAGCGCTTGATCCGGATTATAGGCTGGGATTAAAACGACATACTCATCTAAACGTTCTACGGAATGCATTTGCATCACCACCCCTCCTTCCCTCCTTCTATACCCAAGACGATGAAAAGTGATTCCTCTGACCGCGGTAAACAAAAAACACGGTGTCTCGGAGGACACGGTGTCTCGGAGGACACCGTGCCAGATTAACCGATGAAGATGAAGTAAGACGAAGCGAAGTAGACGAGTACGACGAGCACTGACGGCAAGACATAGCGAAACTTCGACGTCACGTCTTTACGAAGGAGCGTATACATGACGAGCACCGACAAAATCGTGATGCCAATCGCCGTCACTAAGTGAGACGCAGCCACGTCGGCCAAAATCGAACCGTCTTGGTAGAAGACGTCCGACATGGCGATGATGAGCATGTTGAAGATGTTGCTTCCCAAAATCGAACCAAACGCCAAGTTGACGTTACGAAGTTTCAAGGCGACAAACACCGATACTGCTTCCGGTAGCGAGGTCGTCGCGGCAATCAAGAAGCTACCGACGAAGCTCGAACCGAGACCCGTGACGACGGCAATTTGATCACCTAGCACCGAGAGTGCCGTCCCGGCCGCCATGACGACGAGGGCGGCGATGATGAAGCCAATGACCGCACGTTTGACCGTGATTGAACTCGTCGCACTGGCGCCGAGTTCTTGTACGGCCTCGTGGGCAGCTTCTCGCTCAACGGCAGGTTGTTGCGGGCGTTTCCCGATATAGTAAATCCCGATTCCGTACAATGCCGCAATCAATAAGGCGTCAATTCCGATGCCGAGAATCGTGAAATCGATGCGCACGATGAGGGCAATCATCGTGACGAGTGTCAACATGAGACCTAGACCAGCCGTATAGAGATGATCTCGGCTCGCTTCATTGAACATGCGCTTCTGACGATAGAAGAGATCGAACATTGCCAAGATGAAGATGTTGAACAAGTTCGACCCGAGCATGTTCCCAATCGCGATATCCGGATTGTCAATCAAGACGGCCGAGACGCTCGTCGTCACTTCCGGCAGCGATGTCGCACCGGCCAGCAATACCGTCCCGACGAGCATCCCGCTCATCGTCGACTTCTCACTCATGACGTCAGCGTAAGTCGAGAGTTTCATGGCGGCATACAGGGTGATGGCAGCGGCCAAGATGAAATAAATAAATACCATTTGAATAAATCTCCCCTTTTCGTGAATTCAAAAAGACCTTTTTATGGACGCCGAAAAAGCATCCATAAAAAGGTCTTGCGGACTTGGTAAGAAGCTCGATGGACCGAGTGCGTTGCACCGTAATGACGACCCATCGACCACAGCTGTGGTCGCTACTCCCCCTCTTATGTTCACGACAAATATATCACGTTACAATTCATTTGACAATCAATTGACCCTTAAATGGGCGACGACGTCATCGACTGGCATCGCCGTCCGGTAAGACAGTTCATCAATCGCTTGGAGTATCGGGAGCGGCAACGGTTTCTAAAGCCCCGCTTCTTTCAATTGTGCGGACAAGCCGTCGAGCTCCGGTTGATTGACGTCCGTGCCGTGGCGATAGCCTTCGCGCATTGCCTCGTGTAACTCATAGGCGGTCTGACAGAGCGTCGTCGTCTCTTGAAGCCAGTCCTCTTCGTGAAATCCGTGCTGTATGACATCAAACAATTTCCCGAGTTTCTCGAACCGCTCGTCGGCGACGCCGTAAAACAATAAGTTCAGCTCGGTCTCGAATGACTCGATGAGCGTCGTCGTCTGTCTAAACGGTCGGAACGCTTGGAGCAGTTCGTGATAATACCATGACTGGTCGCGGAGCGGTCGTCTGAACCGGTCCCACACTTGTCTCCCGGCAGACTCGACGTCGAGTCGAATCGAACGAAGGTTATGTAACTTGTCCGCCGCCAAGAGCGCCACTTCATCATACTGCATCGTCTGGACGTGTTGAACCGTCATCCGTTTCCGCTCTTCCCATGACAGGTGCTTCCCGGGTTCGGACACTGCTTCGACGAGTCGTCTCACTTCGCTTCCGAATCGTTCCTCGATCTCTTCAGGTGTCGTCAACGTGTCTTCAAGCAAATCGTGGAGCAGGCCGGCCGCCACGACCGGGAGCGGTTGCCGGTCTTCGACGAGCAACATCGACACGGCGACGGGATGGGTCAAGTAGGGAATATTCGTTCCTTTTCGAAACTGTCCGTCGTGTCGGACGGCCGCGAATCGGAGTGCCTCTTCAATCAACTGGTGCACGGAAATTCCTCCTTCAATGGGTTGATAAAGCGTCCCCATCCTTTACCCGTGCCTAGTCCTATATACTCACATCTGTTGTTAAAACATAGGGTAATGGTCCCGGTTAGACGAATTACGGCTCATAAATCATCTTCTTCGTCATCCCGCCGTCAACGACGAGGTTATGCCCGTTGACGAAATCGTTCTGTTCATCAATCAAATAGGCGACCGCACGGACGATATCATCCGGTTTCCCGACCCGGCCCGACGGATGTTGCGCATGATCGATGTCACGGAGGGGCTCGTCCGACGTATGAATCCAGCCCGGACTGATTGCATTTACCGTGATCGGACGCTCCGCTAGCGAGACCGCCATCGACTGGGTCAACGACACGATGCCACCTTTTGACGCTCCGTACGCTTCCCAATCAGGTTCATTTTGAAGGGAGCGCGTCGAGGCCAGATTGATGATGCGCCCATATCCCGCCCCCTCGTTCAACGTTAAGAACGCCTTGGCACAAGCGAACGTCCCGACGAGGTTGACGTCGATCACTTGTTTAAACGTCTCGACGTCGAGTTCAGCCATCGGTTTGACGAGTGACGAGACGCCGCCGTTATTGATGAGCACGTGAGCGACACCGACTTGGCGCTGAATGTCGGCGAACACGCGTGCGATTGCCTCATGGTCACCCAAATCCAGCTCGTGAAACGTCACTCCGTCCAGTTGCGGATCATCGCCTTTATCGAGTCCGATGACGTGATACGTGTCGCGGAAATGACGTGCCAATTCATAGCCAATCCCTTGGCTGACACCTGTGATAATCATAACTTGTTTCATATACATCCCTCCTGCACACTCACATACCCGGATTCGATGAATTTGAGTCCTATTCGTTCGTCCAAAGCCGTTGGTCGGACGTCGTCACGACCGTCGCACCGGCCTCGAGGGCGGCCTCGACTTCCTCGGTCGACGAAATCAGTCCGCCGGCAAAGACCGGGATTCCGGTTTCCGCCTTCACGGCCCGGATATATTTCGGGACGAGACCCGGTAACACTTCAATATAGTCCGGTTGCGTCCGCTTGATGAGGCGATAGCTTCGTTCGAGCGAGCTCGAATCGATTAAAAACAAACGTTGGACCGTTTTAACCTGTTTTTGCTTCGCTTTTAAAATGACGCTTCCTTTCGTCGAGATGATGCCGTACGGACGATACGTCTGGCAAATATATTCAGTCGCATATTCATCCGCCTTCAACCCTTGAATCAAGTCGAGATGGACGAAGACATGTTTATTGTGAGCCGCCAATAACTGAAACACAGCACCGAGACGGGCGACGTGTACTTCGAGCAATACCCCGACACGAAACGGTCCCGTCACGAATTTCTCGAGGTCCCGCATGTCGCGGAGCGCGGGTAAAATGGTTTGACCTTCTATCATATAGACACGTCCTTTTTTTCATATCCTGGTTTCATTATTTGAATAACGCGGACCGGAAATCAAGGTTTACCGATTCAATATAGCGGGAAAATAATTTCAACTTATGCACAGAGAGGAAGTAGCGATATGGTCAATGAAGTGGAAGTACGAATCGAGACACCGACACCGGAGGAACATCAGCGCCTTCGCGTCATCGCCGGGATGCCGAAACGTTCCGACTCGGGGACGGTGAAAGGACTGGCCAACACGTTATATGGCGTCTGTCTATATAAAGATGATCACATGGTCGGGATGGGCCGCGTCGTCGGCGACGGCGGAATGGTGTTCCACCTTGTCGATATCGTCGTCGACCCGGATTGTCAGGGGCTCGGGCTCGGAAAATTGATCGTGGAGCAGTTAATGGACTGGATTTTACAGGAAGCCGACGAGACGGCCATCATCAGCCTGATTGCGGATATCCCGGCCGACGGACTGTACCGTCAATTCGGCTTTGACTATTCGCGCCCGGAATCGGTCGGGATGGAATACCAATGGAATCGAGAATAATTCGTCGACGGGTACGCGTTCCCTACATAGGAGGTGACGTATGGAACTGAATATGATCGTCCTGCTCGGTCTAGCGCTAGCCGTCATCTCCGTACTCAGTCTGATCATCGAACGTTTGTTCTTTCCAAGTATTCTTGCCTTTATCGCCATCGGCGTCGCCGTCGGCTTCTTCTGGGGCGGAAACGAGGTCTTTAAAATCGCCGGCGAAATCGGGATTATCCTGTTATTCTTTTTACTCGGTTTGAAGTTTCCGCTCGGAGAGTTGATGAAGCGTCTCAAGCTGGTGTGGAAGGCAGGTGTCCTGGACATCGTGCTCGCTTTTGGGGTCACGATTGGGATCGCCCTGCTGTTCGGACTCGACTTCTCCCAATCGTTTTTAATCGGTGCCGTCTTGTTTGCGACGAGTTCGTCGTTTTACGCACGTCTGCTCGAGCGGCACGCGGATAAACATGAAGATGTGAAAGAGTTCGTCTTGGCGCTCCAGATTTTTGAAGACATGGTTGCCCCGCTCATCTTGACCATTGCCCCGTTCATCATCCAGGACGAACCGATTCATGTGTCTGATATCGGGAAAGTGTTCGCCGGCTTCCTCATCTTCGGCGTGTTGCTTTTAATCGGATCGCGCTTCGTCAAGAAACAGCCGAAGATTGCCAAACATCTGCTGCGGCAAGACGATGCGAGCATCTGCTTGATCGGGTTGATTCTCTTTTGCGCCGGAATCGGCATGGTATTCGGACTGTCCGAGATTCTCGGGGCGTTCATCGCCGGCATCATGCTCGCGGTCATTCACGACGTCCGTCCGTTGAAACGGTTGACGGTCCCCGTTCGTGATTTGTTTTTGCCGATTTTCTTCATCTCGTTCGGGATTTCAATCAATCTGGATCAAGGCGTCATCGTCAACACGCTCTTCTTCGTTCTCATTGTCTAGGGTGTCCTATCGAAATGGATTGTCGGGCGCATCGGCGGCCGCTTGTATGGCCTGACAAGGGTTCAGGCGAACGAGGCCGGCTTCTCGCTCGCTCCGCGCGGTGAGTTCTCGATTCTCTTCACTTCCTTATCGAACGGGGCGATCAACTTGTTCGTCGGGCTGTATATTTTTGTCTCGGCCATCATCGGGATTGTCTTGTTCCGCTTCTCTGAGATTTTAGTGGCCAAGACGGAAGAAAAACTAGAAAGAGTCTTGCCCGACGAGAACAAGGATGGTTCGAACGAATGAACCGTGACAGAAAGGACCGATCTTCGCGCGTGAAGATTGCTCCTTTCTGTTTAAAATGAAGAAGCCTGCTTGGCCTGTTTCTTCTTCCGCTTTTTGCGCCAAATGAAAAATACGACCAGCCCGACTGCCATCAGGCCGTAAATGGCATACGAGTACACATCCAAATAGCTTAAAATCGATTCCCAATTCTCGCCGACCCGGATGCCGATATAAATGAGAATCGTATTCCAAATCATCGTACCCGCCGTACTGAGCAACAAAAATTTCAAGAACGGCATGTTCGACATACCGGCCGGGATGGAAATCAAACTCCTCACGACGGGCATCAAACGGCCAAAGAACACCATCCATCCCCCGTATTTATCAAACCAGGCGTCAGCTCGATGCACGTCGGCGATGTCGAGCCGAATCCATTTGCCGTACCGTTTCGTCCACTTCTCAATCTGCTCGACGTCTAGATACAGTCCGATGCCGTATAATAGGACCGCTCCTAGGATGGCGCCTGTCGTCGCTGCGAAGATGACGAGCGGGACGATCAAATCGGTCTTCACGGCGAAAAAACCGCCGAATAAGAGCACGACCTCCGAAGGAATCGGCGGGAACACGTTCTCAATGAAGATCATGAACGCGATACCAAAATAACCGAACTGTTCAATGACTTGAATCATCCAGTCTCTCATTTGCTTCACCCTCCAATAGTTCCTACTATACCCGTCACGTCCGGTCAAAAACCGTCACAACATGTTAAAATGAAGCATTAGAAGGAAAGCGAGGAAACGACATGACTGAAATCACGCGTTGCCCATGGTGCGGCACCGACCCGTTGTACGTTCGTTATCACGATGAAGAATGGGGCAAGCCCGTCCATGATGATGTAAGGCATTTCGAATGTTTGACGCTCGAGAGCGCCCAGGCTGGACTCAGCTGGATCACCATCTTACGGAAACGCGAGCATTATCGAGACGCCTATGCCAATTTTGATGTCGTGACCGTCGCCTCGTTCGACGAGACGGATGTGGAACGATTGATGACCAATCCTGGTCTCGTCCGAAACCGTCGTAAAATCGAGGCATCCATCAACAACGCCAAGCGATTCATCGAGATTCAACAAGAGTTCGGGTCGTTCGATGCCTACATTTGGTCATTCGTCGACAACACGGTGATTCACAACGAGTGGACATCGACCGATGACATCCCCGCCACGACCGAACTGTCCCATCAAGTGAGCAAAGACTTGAAGCGCCGCGGATTCAAATTTTTGGGACCGACGACCGTCTATGCCCACCTGCAAGCGACGGGCCTCATCAACGACCATCTCACCTCTTGCTTCGCCAAATAATTTGATTATTTGGTCAATCCCTAAACAAAATCGTGCACTTCATTCATTTTTGTGACAAAATTTTGTCATGGTGCAATCCATAGATTTTGAAAGCGTTTTCATTATGAATGAGGGGGATGTTGTATGAACGGTGTATTGATTTCGATTACAGTGTATATGGCGCTCATGGTGTTACTTGGTGTCATCGCCTATCGGCGGACTGAGAGCATCGGCGACTATATGCTCGGAGGACGCGGCCTTGGTCCGGCCGTAGCGGCTTTGTCGGCCGGTGCTTCCGATATGAGTGGTTGGCTATTGATGGGCTTGCCGGGGGCGATGTTCGCGACCGGACTCTCGAGCGGATGGATCGTCATCGGGTTGACGATCGGTGCTTACTTGAACTGGTTGCTCGTCGCACCTCGTTTACGGACTTATTCTTATTTGTCAGAGGATGCCATTACGATACCAGATTTCTTTGAGAAACGTTTTAAGGATTCGCGAGGGACGCTGCGGACATTCTCCGCGGCAGTCACACTCGTCTTCTTCACGCTCTACGCCACGAGCGGGTTCGTGGCCGGCGGTCGCTTGTTTGAAGCGGTCTTTGATATCAATTTTGGGACCGGTGTCTTGATTTTGGCTTCGATTATCATTTTGTATACGTTCATTGGCGGCTTCTTGGCTGTCAGTTGGACCGACTTTGTCCAAGGACTCATCATGTTGTTCGCTCTCATCCTAGTACCGGCTATCGCCATCACGGCAACCGACGGGGTGAGTGCCGCGTTCCAGACGATTGG
>NZ_JNAA01000041.1:0-27365 GCF_000696055.1 Exiguobacterium sp. AB2 | reverse complement strand
TAAGAAAAGCCGACACGCGCGTGTCGGTTTTTCTCGTTAGCGGGCGGTCCAACCGCCGTCCGCTTTCAATACGTCGCCATTGACGAAACTCGAATCATCCGACGCGAGGAAGAGTGCGACTTTGGCGATTTGCTCCGGTTCACCGATCGGCGCCTCTCCTGCCCCTTGGATGGCCCGCATCCCGAGCTCGCTCGGCGCGGTGATGGTGGCACCGATATTCGTATTGACCCCACCCGGTGCGATGGCGTTCGCCCGAATCTTATTGAACGTGCCATAGGTCGCGGCGATGTTCTTCGTCAGGCCGATGAGTGCATGCTTCGAGGCGACGTAGGAGGCGCCGCCCCGTGTCCCGAACAATCCACCGACCGAGGCGTTATTGATGATGACGCCGCCCGACTCTTGTTTGTCCATTATCTGAATCGCGGCCCGAGCCAGTTTCATCGGTCCCGTCAAATTGACGGCGAGGACACGGTCCCATACCTCGTCCGTCACTTCACCGACCGTCAAGAAGTTGTCCATGATGCCGGCATTGTTGACCAAGATGTCGACCGAACCGAACGCATTCGTCGCCGTGTCGACCATCTTATCGATGTCGTCCTGTTTCGTGACGTTTCCCGCGACCGCGACGACGCGCGCCCCTTCTTTCGCAAAAAGCTTGGCGATGGCGAGTCCCATCCCAGAACCGGCACCAGTGACAATTGCTGTTTTCCCTGAAAGTTTCATCCTGCATTCTTCCTCGTAGGATAGAAGTTGACACAGAAAAAACGACAAGTGTGAACTGAACACGCGTCATTATACTCATACCCCGATTGTGAACCATTCATGAGATGGATGGACGAACTTTTTCTACAATTTGGCGAAGCGTTCACGTACAATAAATTTATACATATATTAGGAATTGGAAGGTGGGAGTTGATTGCGTCGTTATCATGCAGAAGTGGTCGGGAACGGCCAGCCCGTTTTATTTTTACCGACCGGAGGATTCACCGGAGAAGCAGGACGCTCGCTCGCCGAGAAGCTGCGCGGTGATTTCGAGGTCCATTTGCTGGATTTACCGGGCTTCGGAAGAAGCGAAGGGGTAAGACAAATCGTCGATGCCAAACAGATGGCGGATTGGGTCAACGATTACGTCGTGACACACCGACTCGGGTCGGTTCATGTGATTGGACACTCCCTCGGAGGTGCGGTCGCACTCGCTTTCGCCACGCATTATCCCGAGCAAGTGAAGCGACTCGTCTTACTCGATCAAGGACACAAGGCGTTCCCGCGCGTTCCGTTAAAAGAATATGGTATTTTTGGACTTCTCGTCCCGTTCCTGAGCGGGCTTTCTCGTCTGCTAGGCCCTCGGGTTGTAGAACGAATTGAAAGAAAGATGGTCTCAGACGAACCATCCCAGCCCATCTCAGACGAACGGTTCCAAACGTTTTGTACGAAGACCGGTCTACCCGAACGAGATGAGATTCGACGCGCATTGGATGCACCGGCCAAGCTCGGGCAAGGCGGATTGAACCTATTGTTCGGTTTTTATCATCTTGATGCGCCGAAGCTCATGCGTTCTCTTCAGGTCCCGACGTTACTTCTTTATGGCGATTTTGTCGGACTCGATGACAAAGAAGCCCGATTGACGCAGTCAGCCATTCTAGATTTGCAGCGGCATGAGCTACCCATCACGTACATCCGAATGACAGGGGGCCACTTCGTCCATTGGAATCCGGCGTTCCCGATTGAACAAGTGCGACAGTTTTTACTAACCGAGCAAGCGAGTGGTCTTTGATGAGGCGTCAGCAAAAGATTGTCATGCTTCTCGTATCGATCTTGTTGCTGTCTGCTGGAGTCGTCTGGGGAGTTGAGATGACGAAGCAACCCGAATTGCCTGAGGGAGCGGAACCGATTCTCACCTACGACCTGGCTGACCGTGACATGAGTCTTCGCTTTTTCACGCAACGTTATGACGACGAATGGACCGATGATTTGACCTCGCCTGGCATCGGCCTCGAGATTACGATTAAAGGCCATATCGAGTATATTTCTTCGATTTCTCTGTCCGAAGAAAATCTCATGTGGTCGACTGCCGGCCAAACGCGCGAAAGTCAATCAGCGTGTATGTCCTACGACATTCTTTACGTGATGAACCAAGGCACGTGATGTCGGTGTCACAATCATCGTGAACAGGGCAATCCCAGCGACGGTGGCATGAAGTAATTTCTTCATCGTTTCTTCCTCCTTCGAGACAAGGGACAGATGACAGTGTTGCCTCTCATCATAGGAGCCGTTATTGGAAATTTCCTTTTTTATAAAACTAATGAAAGAAGGCAATCCTTTATGGACTTATTTATATTGATGCAAAACCGTGCTCTCCCGTTATTGCTACTCGCAGCATTCCTGATTTTGAACGTGGTGTTTCTGTTCGGGATATGGAAACAACGACACCAGTTCTCCAAAACACTCCTCGTATTCGCGAGTTCACTTGCTTGTCTACTTATGACATCATCGCTGATCATCATCCTGTTCACGATGTACATCGGCTACAATGAGTGATGTCTTCTATCCGATGACATCCGTATCGAAATCATCGAGTCCCCTTACCATGTTCGAAGTATGATGAATGCAGAAAGGAGGGAATGCTGATGCTTGAATCATTGAACCGATTGATGGACCACATCGATCAACATTTAACAGAAGACATCACGAGTGAGGATATCACACGCATCGTCGGGGTATCCGACTATCATTTTCGACGCATGTTTTCCTACATGGCCGGGATGACGCTCAATGAATATATCCGAAATCGTCGGCTGTCAGAAGCGAACAAGGACTTGATTCATGGGAAATCGGTCACGGACGTGGCGTATACGTATGGATACCAATCCGTCGACGGGTTCTCGCGAGCGTTTCGAGACTGGTGTGGCTTTTTACCGTCTGAAGTGATCAAGAACAAGATTCAAAAGTCATTCCCGAAATTCACTTTCTACATCGACATCAAAGGAGGAATTTCAATGGAATTCAAATTAGAACATAAACCTTCATTCAACGTCGTCGGCGTGTCCAAACGCGTCCCGATTCAATTTGAAGGTGTGAACAATGCAATCGTCGAGTTGGCGCAGTCAATTACGGAACAACAACGAAGCGAGATGCATCAGTTGGCGGACCTCTATCCGCATCAAGTGCTCAACGTGTCGTACGACTTCGATGAAGGCTATTTGGACGAAACGGGTTCACTCACGCACATGATTGGCTTCGCGACGACGCAAGATAATCCATACGAGGATCTTGAACAGATTACGATCGAGTCGAACCTGTGGGCCGTTTTCCCGAATGCCGGCCCGTTCCCGGAGACGCTCCAGGAGACGATGGCCAAGACGTATGCTGAATGGCTGCCGACGTCGGACTACGAACTGGCAGACTTACCGAGCATCTCGTTCACGAAGCATGACGGACCGTCGGACAACGTCTATAGCGAAGTGTGGGTGGCGGTCAAACCGAAAACGACGTAAGCACAGAAAAATACCTCCTGAAGACGGTCGTCTCCAGGAGGTATTGTCGATTATTTCGAAGGCTCGTAGGCGAGCGCTTCCCCATTCGTTTCGATCACATGCTTGTACCAATCGAACGAGTCTTTCTTCATCCGCTCCATCGAGCCGTTGCCCTCGTTGTCCCGGTCGACGTAAATCATGCCGTATCGTTTCTTCATCTCGCCCGTCGTGAACGAGACGATGTCGATGATGCCCCATGGCGTGTAGCCGATTAAATCGACGCCGTCATAGACGACCGCTTGTTTCAGCTGCTCGATGTGTGCCTTCAAATAGTCGATGCGGGCCGCATCATGAATCTTCCCATCGACGATCTCATCGACGGCCCCGAATCCGTTCTCGACGATGAAGAGCGGGATTTGATAGCGGTCATACAACCGGTTGAGTACGTAGCGGAGGCCGACCGGGTCGATTGCCCATCCCCAGTCGCTCGACTTAATGTATGGGTTCTCGACGCCGTTCGGTAGACCGCCATTGACGATGTCACCACTGTTGTCGGCGACGACGTCACTCTTCACGGTCGTCGACATGTAGTAGCTGAAACCGAGATAGTCGACGGTCCCGTTCTTCAAGATTTCCTCATCCCCGTCAAGGAACGGGATTGTATAACCTTCCCGTTCGAACTCGTTCAAGGCATAGCTCGGGTACACCCCGCGCACTTGCACGTCCGGGAAGAAGTAACGCTGACGCATCATCTCTTCGGCGAGCATGACGTCGTCCGGGTTTGACGAGAACGGATAGATCGGCACGTGTGATACCATCGCCCCGATCTCGAAGTCCGGGTTGATGGCTTTCCCTTTCGCGACGGCGAGGGCGCTCGCAATCAACTCATGGTGCCCCGTCTGATACATCACTTCACGGGCGTTCTCCCCGTCTTCGACGATGACGCCAGAGTTCGTCCATAAGAAGAGCGGGTTGTTGACGTCCATCTTGTTGTTGATTTCGTTGAACGTCATCCAATATTTGACCTTGTCTTTGTAGCGGTCGAAACACACCTCGGCGAAGCGGACGAAATGGTCGACGACGGCACGGTTGCGGAACCCGCCGTACTCACGTGCGAGGTGAAGCGGCATCTCGAAGTGAGATAGTGTGATGATTGGCTCGATGTCGTGCTTCAACAGTTCATCGAACAAGTCGTCATAAAATTGGAGCCCTGCCTCGTTCGGCTCCGCATCGTCCCCGTTCGGGAAGATCCGGCTCCAACCGATTGACGTGCGGAGACACTTCAAGCCCATCTCAGCGAAGAGCGCGACGTCTTCTTTATAACGGTGATAGAAGTCGATCGCTTCATGGTTCGGATAAAATTCGTCCGGCTCGACCTTGTCCGTGATCCGACGCGCGACGCCGTGAGCGCCGGCCGTCAACACGTCGACGACGCTCGGCCCTTTGCCGTCGGCGTCCCAGCCGCCTTCAAATTGGTGGGCGGCAAGCGCGCCGCCCCATAGAAAGTCTTTCGGTAATGTCTTCATAGTAGTTCCTCCTTATCAACTTTGAATCTCCAATACTGGATCATACATGCCAAGTATAATTGTACCGGTACAATTATACAAGTGCGATACATTTTGTATTCTCGACGAAATGGTGACGTGGTACAATCAAAGCAGATCATACGAGGTGAGGATACCACATGCTAAAATACCAACAGATTGCAACAGAGGTTGAACAGTACATCAATCAACAGGATTTGAAACAAGGAGATAAACTGCCCGTCCTCGAGCAGTTGATGAATCAATATGCCGTCAGCAAGAGCACGATCACGAAAGCGCTCGAGTTGCTGGAGCGGAAAGGGGTCATCTTTCAATTGCGGGGGAGCGGCATCTTCGTCCGGCGTCACAACCGTCCGGGCTATATGAGTCTGTTCTCGACGCAAGGGTTCAAGAGCAACCTTGGTGACCGGGTGTTGACGTCGGACGTGCTCGACGTCTCGGTCACGAAACCGGACGCGACGGTCGCACAGAACCTTGGCATTGACGTGACGGATGACGTCTATCGTGTCGAGCGGGTCCGCTTCGTCGACGGCGAGGTGTTCTGTTACGAGGAGTCGTACTACGTGAAGGCGATCGTCCCGTATTTGAACCGAGAAATCGTCGCCGACTCAATCTTCGATTACGTACAGGGCGCACTCGGCGTCACCATCGGCTTCTCGGACATGTACATGCAGGTCGGACGATTGGACGAGGCGGAAGCCGGATATCTCGGTTTGCAGAAGGACGACCCGACGCTTCGCATTGAGACGATCTTTCATCTCTCGAACGGGAAACCGTTCGACTATTCACGCATCACCTATCATTACGAGCACTCACAGTTCGTCGTTCAAGCGAACGGACCGTACATGTGAAAACACCGCTCTACGCGATGACGTAGAGCGGTGTTTTTGTGTGGCTCAGACGAGCGTTTTACGTTTCAAATCCAGTAACGCATCATCCGTTTTGTAAAGCAATTCGTTGAATCGTTCTGAACCATGCGCTTCGATGAACGCTTCTTCGGATGGAAAGATGGGAATGAACCAGACCGGTAACACGGTTTGTTCGTCTCCTTCATAGGCGAGAAACGATTCATCAAAGTAAAACGGCGTCGCCATATAAATCGAGGAAAAGTTCAATCGTTTGAAGACGTTCGAGGGAAGTTCGAAATATTCGCCGAGTTTGAAGGCGTGATGTGTCTCGAGTGCATGCGTCGTTAATTGCCATAACAACTCAAGTACGTCTTCATACGCACGTTTTTGTTTAAAACTCAACAGTAACTCTTGATATGTATGAGTGCCCTCTTCGTTTTGTAGCGTATGCCAATGAAGTCCTAACGTCGAAATGGTGAACGTATCGGTTTCAGGGCTGTCATCGAACTGCAAGAACTGTATGGCCTGTTCTATTAAATCCTCTGTTTCGAATTGATTCGTGAATTCTCCACAGTGGGATTCTAAATGCTCTAAATAATTCATTATGTTTCCAACTTTCTTGATGGATTCTTACTTTACTATAGGCACTTGTTCTTGATTCACCCAATCCATAATAAACCTCTCTTGGTGGCTGTTTAATGTTGGAAGTTCATGGCGTGCGAAAAAACGATGCTCGTGACTCTCTTGTCCTTCCTGCGCAAGTTCTCCGGAGAATCCCGTCGCATGAAAGATGACTTGTACACTAAAGACTTGATCTCCATTTTCATAAGAAGCAAATCCTTCTTTTCCTGAATATAGCCCAAACAAGCTTAGTTGACTGACTGTAAGACCTGTTTCTTCAAACGTTTCGCGTTGTGCTGCGCTCTCGAATGTTTCACCAGGTTCCATGACACCACCCGGGATTCCCCAAACGTCATGATCTTTACGATGTTGAAGCAAAATTTTATTATTGTGCTCGATTATGACGCCGCAACCGACCGTCATTAATAAGTTAGTTCCAATGAGGTTCCGCATGTCCTGTATGTAGTTCAATCCATTTCCTCTTTTCATTTAAATTTCAAAACCGCTTGATTGAACCGTTCACATGATCAAGAAAGTGATACACATCGTCCGCATCATGCGCCAGTACAAAGTTTCCGAAGAGGTTAGGATGAAATTCTCCGATGAACGTCTCGACTGTCTGTACAGGTGTAGTTGAGAAAAAAGACTGCCAAAACTTTTTTGCTTTCGGAATCTCTAGTTGAGTCAACAACCTGTCTTCAATCAACTTCTCCCATGCTGCGTCATGTAGCATCAATCGATATAATTTCTCCCTCGGGCCGAACGTTCCTCCGAGACAGAACGTCAATTCAATCGGATACGCACCACGTGTCACGTGACGAAAAAACGTCTCGTAATCCGCTGTATCGATTGATTCAACGGATTCAATATTCGTCCCATGGAGTGTCAGCCCCTCACGGTAATAGCTTACCAACCAATCCGTCTTATTTGAGAACGTGACAACGTCTTGGCGCTGGTCGTCACGGGAAAGTGTCAGCCATGGGGCAATCGACTCATGATTATGAACGATTCCGGATGTGACAGACTCCTCTTCTAAGCGTTCAAACGAGAAACGATGTCTCTTTGGTAACCGTACCGAAGTCTTCCGTTCCACGCGTAACGGGAAAGCTTCTCCGGTGAGATGTCGGTAGATCAGGCGATTTGCTTCTCCCTTTTTGAATGCATGCCGCGGTAAAATAAGCATCTCATTCTTTTGATAGATGATACGACACGGTTTCAAGTCCGGCTCGTTCTCGTAGTCCGTAAAACATTTTGCGAGAGCGTCCGCCGCCTCAGGCAAACGTTGCTCAAACTCCGTCCAACCGTGTAGCTCCACAATGTCCGGCAATCCGTTCTCATCGGTGATGACGTCCCAAAATGCGTCCCAGTTCATGCCATAGTGCCAAGGGAATTGTAACTGTTCGTTCAACAGTTCATGCAGCTCGGTTCCCGTCGCGATGTTTGAGACGTCTAGCGTCACACGAGTGACTCGGTCATTCTGTTTACACACCTCGATCGGATGCATCCAGACATACACCGTCTCGACGACCCCAGATGGAGCGACATCGACATAGACCTCTCGGGTGAACGGATGCAAGACGAGGTAACGTAGCGGCGTTGCATCCGTGAAACCCTCAACGATTTGTATATCACCTGGATGAAACGAGAAGATGTCAGCAGCTTGTCGACGAACCGTACGATACTTGTCATCAAGTTCTTGATTGTAGACGCGGTCGAATTCATTACGGTCGACTTTCCATAACGTCCCATCGTTCGAACTTGATAAGCGTATCGTCTTTTGTTCAAACGCATCTGAGTGCATCGCGTGTCGCCGTACAAAGAAAGCCGTGGCCGCATCGACTTCATGCAACCACGGACGTTTTAAAGTCATCTTTTCCATCGCCTCCGATACAAGAGATAACCGAGCGGGAGTCCCGCCAACAACACGAGGCCAAGCATCCGATATGATGTCGGTTTGGTCGTCTGAACGTCACTTGAACCACCCGTAAGGGCATCCTCCACGGAACCTTGATCGTTTGAACGTGTCTCGACCAAGAGTTTCTGATACATCTCGAGCGTGATCGTGTCTCCGGCGATGAGCCGTTTCGCATCGGTCGTCAAGGCGGTCAGCTTCTCCCCATCATAGTCAAACCAGGCGTTCTCTCGCGCGGAATGGACCAATGTCCCGGACACATCGGCTAAGGCGACGGCCAACTCGTCACCATACCCGAACGTGGAGAAGGCAAAGACGCCTGGTTCTTGCTCGTACGTACCGATGACGTTTCTCGCTTCTCCGTCTTGTAGGACGGCCGAGACGTATTCTTTACTTGAGACGAACGTACACGCGTCATCTGGAGAATAACAGGATTGTGCGGCCATCATCACTTCGTGCAGTGGACCGAACGAGATGGTGCGACTTTCCGTCAAGTGATAGTTACTCGGATCGTCTCCTTCGATATGATCAAGGACGATCGACTCGAAATGTGTTTCAGCAAATTGCTCTGCTGACCGTTCTGTCGGCGCGGCAATGGCTGACGTAGTACCGAGCGTGAAGAGCCCGGTTAAAGCGAATGTTGTGATTAGGCGGAACATGTCATTACTCCTCTCAACCGACAGCGATCCGGTTCAGCAGTGACGCGTCAATCCGAATCACTTCCGCATGCGGATGCTTCTGTCGATCGATAATTTGATTGAACCGTTTCGAAGCGACGAATCGATCGGATTCATGGACCCACGCCAAACGTACGAGGGCGAGGCGCAATTGCTTACGACCGTCACTCATCCGCAGGTGGTCAATCTGATTATCGGCGTCTAGCCGATTGATGAACAGCTCGACTTTACAATCTTCCTTCACCAAATAGGATACCAGATAAGCGGCTTGTTGAATCAACTCTTCGTAACGCCCGTGGAGGCCATTCCCGAGCGGACCGCTCAAGTCGAGTGCGAGTGTGAACGTATCGAGGTTTTGGCGTTGAAACACTTTCGCCTGCAGCTTCCCTGTCTTCGCTGTCGCGACCCAGTCGATTTGTTTGACCGGCTCTTGCTCGTACCGTTTTGTGCCTTGCATCATCAACGGGTCGTTGAGCGGCGAATGTTTGACGAGTCGGTCTCCCATCCGAACAAGGCGCGAGTCGAATCGGTTCTGTCTCGTGATGGGCGGAAGGATGATCCAGGACGGCAGCGTAAAACCGGTGACGAAAATGGTGCCGAGCCAAAACGGGAGCTTGAACTGAAGAGTGCATTCATCGATTTGAACGGGACCGCGTTGCTTCGCGTGGATCGAAAGCAAATAGCTCGATTCATGACGAAGCTGTAAGGTGTGCACGGACTGATCTTCGTCAAACATCAAACCGTGTCCCGTTACCATGCGGACCGACGTCGGAATCCCGAGCGTCTCAAGTCGCTCGATGCCTGTCACGTCCATCTTGAGCGAGACGCGATCATTCACGAACAACAACTGCTCCTTTTGATGGAACGACAAGCCTGTCGCCTCAACGATTTGTTTCGTCAGCCATTTTCGTACGAGCATCAGCCCGAGAATCACGCCAGCCACGTAAGCGAACGGCCAGACGTATGGGAACCAGACGAAGAAGACGAGTATCCCTGTATAGGCTGGCCAAAGCTTTTCATCTAAAAGGGACGGTGTACTGACTTCGACCTGTCGCATCCTCACACCTTCTCGACCGGGACGTCGACGCGCTCCAAGATGTCAGCGAGGACGGCCCGTTTCGTCGATTTCACGTCCCCTTCGAGCGTGAGCGTCAACCGGTGCGCGAGGACATGCGTCGCGACGGCTTGAACATCCTCTGGCGTCACGAAGCGGCGATCCTCGATGTAGGCATACGCTTGAGACGCCTTGACGAGGGCGAGTGTCGCGCGAGGGCTGGCCCCGACTTCGACGAGCGGATGGTTCCGCGTCTCTTGGATGAGGGCGAGTAGATAGGTCACGACGTCCTCATGGATGCGAACCTCCTCGACTTCTTGCTGTGCCGCTAAAAACGTCTCGGACGACATGAGGGCATGAACGATGTGGCGTGTCTTAGAAATTGTCTGAAGAATCAACTGTCGCTCCTCTCCTGCTTCAGGATATCCGACTTGAAGGGACATCAAGAAACGGTCGAGTTGTGCGTCCGGCAAGGCGAACGTCCCTGCCGACTCGATCGGATTCTGTGTCGCGATGACGAAGAACGGTTCCGGCAGTTGATACGTGACCCCGCCAATCGACACTTGCCGCTCTTCCATCGCCTCGAGTAACGCCGACTGTGTCCGAGGGACGGCCCGGTTGACCTCGTCAATCAAGAGGATATTCGTGAAGATTGGGCCCGTCCGATTTTCGAACGTCTGCGTCTGCACGTTGAAGTAGTCAGCACCGATGATATCACTTGGAAGCAGGTCGGCCGTGAACTGGATCCGTGTGAACTCCGCCTCGAAGCTCTTCGCGATGCTTTTGGCGAGGAGCGTCTTCCCCGTGCCTGGGACGTCCTCTAGCAAGATGTGTCCGTTCGCGAGTAGCGCCGTGCAACAGAGGCGCGTGATGTCAGGTTTTCCAAGATAGATTTGGTCGAGTTGTTCGAGCACGCGTGTGATGGTCATAAGGGTGGCTCCTTTTCTAGGCGAAGTAAGTGGGCATCGAGTTGCTGTTTGAACGCTTCTTCCCGTTGTGGCGTGATTTCGACTTGGTCATACCGGGTCTCTAAATAGCTCAAAAGTGAAGCGTCGAGCTGGATACGATTCGCCCAAGCAGATAACGTCTCGAACGGCCGTCGTCGTTGTTGTGGCGGCAGCGCTTGCTCAAATTGAATTAGATGTTGCCGCAACGGGGAATCCGGCAACGGATGGATTGAGCGTGGGGACTGCTCGAACCTTTCTTCTGGTTCTTGACTTGAATGGTTCACTTCGTCTGTCGATACGGAGCCACTCAGTTTTTTGTTGAGACGTCGCCTACGCCACAACCATGCGCCAATTAACAGAAGGCTAGCGCTAAGAATGTATGGTAACAACGATAGGCGATCGGCTTCGTCATTGGATGGTTCCCCATATGACGGAGACAAGTCATCCGAATTTCCTCTCGGTGTGCCACCTTCCTCATCCGATGGTCCAACAATGCGCCCACTTCCAGAAGACTTAGACGCAGAATCTTCGTCAGCGCCACCGCCGCACCAACGATTGGTGTCAACCACTTCGATAATCCCAAACAACTTTCGCTTGTCGTGACAGTCCGTCACCCAGCTCGTGATAGGGCTCCCGGAAATATCCAATCCTTTAAAGTATGTATATGCGGCTTGACCTGAGAATGAAATGAGTGCGACAACCAGTAACGAAATCAAAACCGTGGATATAAACAGGGCTTTGGCCTTTCTCATATAACGATCCGTCTGTGAAACTGTTGATTCGACCGCATCCGATGTCACGGCTCCCTTCATTCATCGATTCCATTTAATCCTTATTATGGAAAATGGATTTGGAAGGATTATAGCATATAGTTTGATAGAATATTTAGTCTTTTCATAAAAAAATCGCCCGCTTATTGAACGAGCAACCATACTTCCCCGCTATATGTATAATCATCGTCTTGAATCCGCTCATGGAACCGATGTACCTCGACGTCCGCCGGAAGGTTGAACCGCTGTAGGCACATCGAGTCGACAGGCAAGCGCGTCCACGTCTGCTCGGACGTATCGCGTTCCATGAACACCTTTAGTCGTGCGTCGCTTTCGAATACGAGAAGTTCGGATTGCCAAAGCGACGGCAGGTCGATCAAGACGACGACCCGGTACTGTTTATCTTCTCGGAGATGCACAAGCCGAGCTCCCCCTTCTAGCATCGCCTCGATGACGGCTTGCTGGATTCGGCTGTTCTCCTCGATTGATAGTAAGAACGATTGATCGATTGGAATTTTGCTATGCCAATACCCATCATGGAACGTCGTCGGAAACGAATGGGTCTGTTCTGCGATATCCAAACGCAACCATTTCAACCTTCGTCTGACGTCTCGTACTTTCGTTCTTCTCTTCAAGACGTCGCCCCTAAAACTCGGTCGACTTGCTGCTGATGGTGGCGGTCATGTTCGATGAACTCGGTGACGATATAGGCAAGTGTGTACGGAACACCTTGGTGCGGGCAATGGGTCGCCCCGTTTGCCGTCGTGTGCATTGTCATCGTCTCGTGACGAAGTGACGTCAGCCCTTCTATCAGTGACCTTCGACTCGCTTTGGCTAACTGGAGCACCTTTTCTCCAGAGAGACGTTTCGCTTTTTGGGTCGCGCGCGCGTTAAACGAGTCGAACTCGGGGAAGATCATCCCTTCCCCGTTTTTGACGGCCGGGATGATGACGTTCAACAGATGGTTGTCCCAATGGGCGATGTGCAGCACGATTGCTTTGATTGACCATTTGTCGGTCGCGATCGGTTTCTCCCACGTCGATTCATCCAATTCCGTTAGCGTGTTAAGCCATGCTGTATAGGATGCAAACTCGTCGATGACGTTTGAAGTGTTTGTCATGAAAATGTCCTCCTTGATTTATGAAGTAAAGAATCCGCTCATATTCAATCTCATCTATTCCGATTCAAATAACCCTTCCGTTCGATTATATTCCTCTAAACTTTGCCAATCGGGAAAAGTTTGACGGAATCGCTCGCTTACGTCCTCAACTTGGCTGAGCATTAAAACAAACGTTGAGTCCCAAAAAATCAATTCACACATAGCGTCTGGATGCTGAATACGGGGTGATTCAATCCACAAATCGCCATTCCCGTTTGCGAACGGATGGACGATTAGTTCGTTTAACGTGATGGACGTCTCTCGTTCAAACGCCGTGAACACTCCCCATATGACGTATAGGTTTGTGTGCTGGACAAGTTCGAGTAGACGTTCACCTTTTATCCAGTAGGCCGTTCCCTCCTCAAGTTCTTGAATCTCTTCGAAATACTTCAACGAGTCATTCGAGATTACGGCGTCGAGGTCCGTCACCAGCCAATTATAGTTGGTGACTTGTAAACAAAGAGCATCCATGACTTCTTGAATGGAAACGAATCGCTCGATAATCGTATTCATGTCAATATTACCTCATTTTCCAACAACCATCTGAACCATCTGCCGTGCCCGTCCGTCTCCGCAATCGTCTGCTCTCGTTTGATACCGTTCACGTATTCGTCCAGATGCAAGTCTTTGTCTTGAATATTGTTATAAAGATGAAAAACGTCTCTCGTCTGACCGATTTCTTCGACCACGTTCAATAAGTGTTTTTTCATGTCGATCGTCATCTGATTGGCTACGTGCGTGTGGAAGATGCATAAGGTGCTTCCTTCTGGAATGCTCCCGACAAGGCCGCTCAATCGACTGATCCCGTCGCCTTCGATGAAGTCGATCGGCTGCTCGCCAATATAGCTCGACGCGCGCTCGAACATCTGTAAACGTTCCTCATGCTCTGGCCAAATCAACGACTTGAGCCATACCCGCTCTGCTTCATTATTTAAATCGACGATGTTCAAATCAAGTCCGATACGTGTTGCGACCGGAGCGGGTGCTGACGAGAGCGGCGGTGTCAGCTCCCCGACGAATTCTGAACGAATATGTAGCCGGGACTGCACCTCTCCGAACACTTCCTCTGTCCCATATGAATATGCATACTGGTCCCACAACAGTTGTAAGCCGGCACTTGTTCCAATCTCAATCAATGCCAGTGGTTTTCTCGTTTTATGATAAATGTAACCAAAAGCGGGATATAAGTATGCACACCTTCGGACTTCGTTCGTCTGAACGCGTTTCGAACTTAAGATAGACTCGATTTTATTTCGATACGTGAGACAAAACGATTTGAACGACTCGAACGATTCGGTTACGGGCTTAGCGTCGCGCACTATACTCGGGTAGTAGTCTGTTAGCGGGTGGTCGTACCCTTGCATCAGCAAGTAATGGACCGCACCGAACAATAAGTTCGGGACCGGTTGGCCTTCCTTCGCCACGCTACCGATTTTAAGCAACTCGTCGTCCTTTGAAATATATAGCGATAACGATTCATAGAGCGGGCTCGAGTCCCGGCATTCTCTCTCAGCAAACGTCGCAAACTTTTGAGACAATTTAGATGTCGTCAAATCAAATCCTCTCCTCACACGTGTTTCATGCATACTACTTCCCGTGTAAGTCATGAGACTCCTTTTTATCCATACAAAAAAACGGCACCGTATTCACGGTACCGCCCGATCTTACAGCCAGACTGGTAAAGAAAAGAAAACGAGGAACAAGACGGTCAAGACACCGACGACCGGACTGAGTGCCCGATAGCCCTTCTTGAACAAGACAATCATCGTATAGGCGATGAAGCCGAGCCCGATCCCATCGACGATGGAATACGTGAACGGAATCATGATGATGACGAGAATCGCCGGGAAGGCATGCTCCCAATTGTCGAGCGGGAGATGCTTCACGTTCTGGAACATCATCATACCGATGATAATCAACACCGGCGCGATTGCCGTCACTGGGATAATCGCGAACAGTGGCAACAACAAGAGCGAGACGACATAAAGGCCTGACGTCACGAACGAGGCGATTCCGCCCCGTGCCCCGACCGAGATGCCAGCCGCGACCTC
Source organism: Exiguobacterium sp. AB2 (assembly GCF_000696055.1). Classification (NCBI taxonomy): domain Bacteria; kingdom Bacillati; phylum Bacillota; class Bacilli; order Caryophanales; genus Exiguobacterium; species Exiguobacterium sp. AB2. Next base: position 12,309 of record NZ_JNAA01000041.1, on the reverse strand, counting down.
GACCGTCGAGACGGTCGGGCTCGAGCCGAACAGTGCACCGGCCATCGTCGACAGTCCTTGCGCGACGAGCCCTTTCGGTGCGTCCGCATCCTTATCAATCGCCCGTGTCTGGTTCTGAATCAAGCTGATATTCTCAATCAGCAAGACGAGCGTCAACACGCCGACGGCGACGAGGAAGAGCGGCGACATCGATTCGGTGAACGAGACACTTCCGAATACGGTGCCGAACGACTCGAAGAACGGTGTGAGCGCGAACTCACCGGTCCAGTCAAGCGTGCCCATGACGGCGCTCAAGCCGACGCCGAACGCGATCGTCCAAAGGAAACTGCTCGGTCCCATCTTCAAAAAGAGCAAGATGGCGACGAAGAGGGTCAAGAACGCGACCTGTACCGACCGTTCCCCGAGGTCTCCAATGTGAAGCAGAGCCCCACCGCCGCCCGAGACGATCCCCGCCGCCTCGAGTCCGATCAAGATGAGGAACAGGCCGAGTCCGACCGTCAATCCGTCATGAATAATCGGTGGGAATGCGTTCGCAAGTTTCCTCGCCACCTTCGTCACCGTCAACAGGACGACGAGCGCCCCTGAGACGAACGAGACAGCGAGCGCGCCTTGCCAGCTCAGCCCCATCTGCAGGACGAGCGTGTACGTGAACAACGCGTTGATGCCCATCCCTGGTAACAGGAGCAGCGGCAAGTTGAACAGCCCTGCGATGAACGTTCCGATGATGCTTGTCAAAATTGCTCCGACGAGCGCTCCCTCGAACGGGAGTCCGGCTTGTGTCAAGATTGCCGCGTGAACGGCCGGGATGTATGCTGTCGCCAGAAAGTTCAGCACGCCCCCGTATGTTTCTGTTTTCCATTCTGTTTGTTTTGCCATAGGAATCAATCCTTTATTGGCACCCTCACCCACCCATGTGGTTATACACACGAGGTAAATTATATCCTGTCTGACTTCTGACATGCAAGCGAATGTTGACTCAAATCCATCTTTCGACCCAATCGTGAGACCTGCTCCGCCTAAAGCTTCATTTTGTAAAACAAGAACAAACGTTCTTGTTTTTAGCATCTTTTTTGAAGAGAATCTGCTATAATGAAGGAGCAGGTTAACGCAGCAATAGTGGGGTCAGCCGCCAAGTCCACAATGGAGGAAGGCGGTGGTGCGGATGGAACAGCTATGGACCTGGGTCGGCGATTACGTAATCCTCCCGATCCTCGCTCCGATTATCGTTCACTTGGTAATCCACCAAACATCCAATCGTGCAACGTCTGAACGCACAAAAAAATGACCCCCTCGGCGCAATGAGATGGGTCACTTTCTGATTCACTAACCATTGTGGCGGCTGGGACCACTCTTAAAGTGGTAGCCTGTAAGCCAGAGGCCGGTGTATCGAGCACCGGTCTCTTTCTACTTGCATCATACCACATTTGTTCCCGGTTTTCAGTAACAGAAACACGAAAATGATGAATTTGACGTGGCGACCGACCATCCGGGTAATGAGTTCCCCCTCCACCTTTCAGTGTCTGCATACAAAATGAAACACTACATCGATTTTAGATTTCATTTAGACCTTCTTTAAGATTTCTTTAGAACTGGTTACTACAATGAAGACAGTTCAAATTCTTAGGAGGTTTTTTATGTATAATCAAGATTATTCAGTCATGTTCACGATCGAATCAGGGGTCGTGCTCATCCCGCTCGCAATACTCGGACTGATCACGTTACTCGTCTGGTCGTTTCGGAAGTCACATGTGAAAGCTGCTCAACTTATTTTGCTTCTCACATTCGGGATATATCTATTAGGTGTCCTCCACTTCGTCTTCTTCCCGATCGATGTCAATTTAGGAAAATACGCGAACCAAGTCCCATGGTGGAGAACGATTAATTTCATTCCGATCTTGACCATCGACTTGTACTCGTTCGTCCTAAATGTCGTGATGCTTCTACCGTTCGGTTGTTATCTCCCATTCTTAAAACCGGCGATCACCAAAAAAGAAGTATTGAAATTAGGATTCCAATTCAGTCTCGTGCTGGAATTGACGCAACTGTTGGTGCGGACGACGTTAGGTAGTGGACGAAGCACGGATGTGAATGATTTGCTGGCGAATGCGCTCGGCACACTCCTCGGATTCTTACTCGTTCGATTCGTCGTCCAATACGCGCCGTTCCGACGCATGTATCAAACGTTCCAACTCTAAATCGCAAGGGAGTTTCAGGCATGACAAAAATCTTGTTAGTGGACGATGACGTCCAAATCGCTGAACTGATCGACGTCTATATAAAGAATGACGGATACGAAACGACGATGGCGACCGACGGGGAAATGGCGCTCGCCTTGTTCGACAAAGAGCCATTCGATTTAATTATTTTAGATTGGATGATGCCGCGGATGGACGGGCTCGAGTTTTGTAAACAAGTTCGCCAGACGAGTCATGTCCCGATTCTGATGCTCAGCGCCAGAGTGGGTGATTTCGATAAAATTCAGGGACTGACGACGGGCGTCGATGACTACATGATCAAACCGTTCAACCCGCTCGAACTGATGGCCCGTATTAAAGCGTTGTTGCGCCGTTCAAACTATAACCGCCCCGTCGAGTCGTTGTCCGTGCAAGCTGGACCGTTCTTCATTGATCGAGCCCGCCATACCGTCACGATGCAAGATCAGACGATTCGATTGACGGCGCGGGAGTTTGAGATTTTATACCTATTGGCGAAGCATAAAGGTCGCGTATATAGTTCTGAAGAGATTTTTGAGGCGGTGTGGCAAGAGGACGGCGACGGATCGAACCAGACCGTGATGGTGCATATTAGCAACATCCGCGAGAAATTGCATGCCGTCGTACCACATGAAATCATTATACAGACGGTATGGGGAGTGGGGTATAAAATTGAGACATAACGTTTGGCGCGTCATTACATTCATTCCCGTCTGGAAGCGCCTGCTTTATATAGGGATTGCTTTAGGGGTCGCCACATTGAGTGGGGCGCTCTTATTGCCTGTCGTCTGGTATTATGAAGAATCGTCCCGCTTTGTGGAGAGCCTTCTCATCGTCCTTTCGTATTTCCGAGAAGGTGTATTCGTCGTCTTCTACAGTCTGATCGTGCTGTGTTGTCTCGCATTGATCTATCAGTATGAGCGTAAACGTTACTTAGAGTTCCATATCCATCGTATGACGTCACTCGTAACGGCCCTCCATGCAGATCGTGACGCGGTCGCACAGCCAGTCCCGCCTGAGTTAGACGAATTGATGACAACGATCCGTGCCATCTCGGACAGTGCGGTACAGGCAGAGCATGACTTGCTTCAAGCCGATCGCCTGAAGCATGAGCTCGTCACGAACGTCGCGCACGATTTACGTTCCCCACTCACATCCATCACAGGATATCTTGACTTGATTCATAGCGACCGTTACCGGGACGAGGTCGAGTTGCGGCATTACATCCAAGTGATTCATGAGAATGCGACCAATCTAAAGGGCTTGATTAACGATATCTTTGACTATACGTTTTTGCAAAACGATCGAATCGTCCTTCAAAAGAACGAGGTGCGTCTCGATGAATTGCTCAATCAGCTCATCACACAGTCGACGTTACGGCTCTCAGAAGTTGAGATGGAAGCAAGATTTAAATCGGTAGCTGATCAGCCTGTTGTCGAGGGTGACGCGTTGAAGCTCGTACGCGTGTTTGAAAATATATTCGAGAACGCGATGCGTTACGGTCGAGACGGAAAGTACATCGATACGTTCATCGATGATACGGAGGACACGGTTCTCATCAAAATGACGAACTATGGCGAGGAGGCCATCCCCTCACGTGACATCCCCTACGTGTTTGAACGATTTTTTAGAGTGGAGAAGTCACGGTCGCACTACACCGGCGGATCGGGTCTCGGTCTTGCCATCGCGAAATCCATCGTAGCGTTGCATGACGGAGAGATTCGTGTGAGTAGTCAACCGGGCGAGACGTCGTTCACCATCATCCTCCCGAAAAAAGCTTATCCTCCCGTTCAGCAGAAAGCATGACACGTGTCATGCTTTTTTTTCATTGGATGCACATGTAGAAAGAGCGACGGAATCGCATATTGCGATGTCGTCGCTCTTCGGTCAATCGTTAGCCTGATGTCTTCATCTCTTTTTCGTTCGGGTAACGTGAGAACCAGTCAAGCATGGCGTCCGCTTCTCGTTTCGGGATGTCTTCGATCGACTCGATGGACAACAACCCACCGCGCGTCGACAAGACGACGTTACATAGACCAAAACGACGCTGCAACCAGGACTGGGTCACGTGAATCTGTTCGATGCGGGGTTTGTCCGTCACGAACGAGCGCACGTTGAACGCCCCCGTCCGTAATTGGATGAATGCCCCGTTCCGCGCATAGCGGGTCGTATAGTAGCTGAGTACACGCCCACCGACGATGAGTGCCCACAACAAGAGGAGCCACCACGCGTATTCGCGGAAGAAATAGACGACAATCCCGGTGACGATCACACCGAACCAGCTGATGCGCATCAGCTTGATCACAAGCGAGCGTTTCGGCAAGCGATGGAGCGTGTCGGCCCAGGCGAACTGGCTGAAGTGTTCGTTCAGCACCGCCATCGCCTTATCCCGTTTGACGAACGGGAGAATCGTCGACGACTCGTCTTTCAATTCGTCCATCGTCCCGGCCGCGACGAGTTCGACACCGATGATGTTGAACCAGCGCCGGATGAACGTCTCTTTGATCCGAATCGCTTGAATCTTCTCGTACGGGATCTCTTTGGCCGACCGGTTCAGTAAGCCTTTCTCGACCCGGATGCGGTCGCCCCTTCGTTCGAGGACGAAGTTCCCATACTTTAGGAAGTTGATCACCGTCCCGATGACGACCGACAAGAGCAAGATGGAGAGGATGAGCACACCGATGGCGATCACCGAGGCACTGATGACCCAGTCCCCGATTTGGTCGAACGTGCCGTCGAGGTTGATGAAGTCGTCGATGTACGTGATGATCGTCGAGGCAACCGGGAAGATGGCGAACACGGACAGCGACGTGAGCGAGGCAATCAAAATCTCGCGGGTCGATAGCGTATATAGCCGAACGCCCGGCGGTTTCTCGATCGTCAAGGTTTTCTCCGTGACTCCGTCTTCTGATTCGCTCGGCTCGGTCGAGGCCTCGAGCCGTCGACGTCTGGATTGGTCGAGCACGTCCTCGAGCCGTTTCGCCTCACTCGGGAAGACGCCTGCGAGTTTGAACGAGGCGTCATCACTGTTCGCATTCGTATCGAATGTCAATTCGACGACGCCGAGCAACCGGTAAAAGAACGGGCTGTTCGAATGGACGCTCTGAATCTTATAGAGCGGCAGCGACTTCTCTTGCTTCATCCAGTTCCCTTCGATGACGTACATCGTCTTCTCGTCCAAGGCGTACCGGAAGTTGCGCCAACCGAAAAACTTTTGCAGCAAATCGAACCCGATGAACAGGAGCACGGCGACGCGAAGGATGATGCCAAACGTCGTCTCCCAGTCGTTGTTCAAGACGAACAAGATGACAATCGGGATGGCGAACGACTTTAACATGTCGACGATGCGTAGGACGAGCACCCGTGTCGGAAGCCGATGCCACGTGAGCGACGCTTCGGTCATACGACATCCTCCTCTTCGATGCGGGCGTAGACGGTGATCTGTTCGCGGAGCGTCTTCGCGAACGATTCTTCGATCGCATAAATCTCATGCGATCCGCCCGCTGTGCCGATCGTGATCGTCTGAAGGCCGAACTTTCGAAGGAGCGGTCCTTGCTTCGCATGCACGTATTGCACTTTCGTCATCGGAATCAAGACATCATGTGTCGTGATAATGCCGTGATGAAGTCTGATCTCGAGCGGTTGGACGAGATACGTGAAGCGCTCCTGTTTCCACTTTTGGAAGACGATGATGTCGACTAGGCTGTAGATGACCGCAATCGCCAGTAACCCATAAGCGGTGACTTGGAGCCAACCTGGCCAGTCAAACCAGACGGCCGCGAATACGAGCGCACCCGTGATGACCAAACCGATCACATAGAAGATGGCACTCGATAAGCGGAACACGGTTCTCGCCTCGACCGGCAATGTACCGCTGATGGGTGATGCTGTTTCAATCTCTGACATTGGTGTTTCCCCCTATCCGTTCGGACGTTCGTCCGTCTCTCTCTTTAGTATACGCCGTTTTGTTGAAAGAAGTTTCAACTCGATGCTGGAAAAGCGGCCAATTGTTTGTTGATTAACTGGAAACGGTGCACATCCTCAGGCATGACTTCGTCGACGATGGTCGTTAACGCTTCGTGAGCGGAACGTTTTAACGCATCCGTGATTCGCCCGGTCAGCTTGATTGAAGCGAACGCACTTGCGAGGATGACGACGTCACATGCGAAGCGGTCCCCGTTTTGCATCCAGTCTTCGGGCGTCGAGATGTCTTCTTCAAGCCAGTCCGATAGAATCGCATACGCCCCTTCCAAAAAATCGAGGTCTCGGTCTTTTCGAAGCGCTTCTCCAAACATATCGAGGACATCGGCCCCTTCATCGCTCCCGAACGGCGCGAATTCGTCCGTGCAGTCCAAATAGAAGTCTTCTTGGAAATGTAGCATGAACGCCGGGTGGGCCGTCAGCGGATGCGGCCCAATCTCCGGGTCGTCGACGTAAAGATGGGTGTCCCAGTCGTACTCGACCTCGACGTACCCTTTTTTCAGTTTTTGACGGACGAGCTTGTCCGCTTCTTTCTTGCACGCTTCTTCCGTATCGAACGATTTCAGCTGGACTTTCCCGATTGTGCCGCGTTTTCCGTATTGGACGACGAACTCGTCCGTGCCGACACGGATGTTCCAGAATTTTGTGGTGTGTTGTAAGAAGGTCTGCATCTTGTTCTCCTTATGTAACGACATAGCTTAAGTATACAAAAAACCGCTCGAGAGCGGTTTAGTCTTCAAAGAACCACTTCTTGCGCGGTTCTACTTTCAAGTTGTCGCCATGTTTCTTCATCTCGGTGATAAGATAACGTTCAAGCTCGTTCATCGCCTTAACCCAGTCCGTCATCGTCGCGACGAGCGGGACGACGGTCAGAATCAAGTCTTCCTCTTCGTCTCGCATCTTCTCAATCATCAGCTTGGCGAAGTCGAAGTTCTCATGGATGAGGTCCTCTTCCCGATCGATGATGTGCTCGTTCTCGAGTTCATACGCTGAGAATAGGCGCTCATGTCGTCTGAGCAAATGGCGTACATGTCGCAACAGTTCTTCTTCGAGCTGAGGTGGCAAATGTTCGAGCGTCAGAAAATCGTCATGCAGTTTGTCGAGCACGTGGATGGCGGCACTGTTCGTGTCGATCATCTTCGACTTCAAGACGGCTCGGCGATAAATTGGTGTCTTCTTCTCGAGCCAGCGATTCGCTTTAATCTCTTCTTCGAAGAAATCGTACGTCGTCTTCGAGCCTCGATGTTTTTTCTTCGTTTCTTCGAGTGATTCGAACGAGGAACGCCCTCCGTCCGTCTCGGAGAATAGACGCGCGATGCGGACGGCCATTTGGAACACCGTCGTAATCTCGTCCTCGAGCTTCCGTTCATAGCGTGGCGGGAACAACAGTGCGTTGACGAGAAGCGCGACCGTGATCCCCATCATGATGAGTAAGTATCGTTCCCCGGCGAACATCCAAATCGGCATGTCCGATTGGCTCGCCCCTTCCATGATCAAGATCGTCGTCAAGATGACGGTCCGTGTCGTCGACTCGAGATTCAAGAACAAAAGAATCGAGATGGCGATGATAATGACGACGCCGATGGCAATCGGGGTCGGGTTCGGCGTCAACAGTAACGAGAAGACGGCAAGTAGCGCCCCGATCAAGTTCCCCTTCATCTCTTCTAAAAACCGGAGTCCCGTCTGATAAACGGACGGAAGTAACGCGAGCGAGGCGGCGAGCGCCGGTACAACGATTTGTTGAAACTGAAACGCCTCGGCGATCAATAACACCAAGGCGACCGAAATCCCGGTTTTGATGGTTCTAGCTCCAAATCTCATGCGGTGTCGACAGCGAACTGTCTTCCTCCCTTTTACACGTCTTGTTTTTTTGTATCCTTCTTGTCACGCGTTCAAACATACGAACAAACGGAGCCGTCAAGCGCTGTTTCGAGAGCGCTTCCGTGGTATGATGGCGGTGGATATTTTCTTTCATCTTGATGGGGAGGGGTTTACTTGTCAACCATTGCTTTATTTGGAGGGAGCGGCCGCACGGGGATGCGGTTGCTCGAGAAATTAGTAGAAGCCGGTCATGAGGTGCGACTCTTGTCACGTCGACCGATTGAATCACGCGAAGGGGTCACCGTCATCGTTGGGGATGCGACTGATTCGAACGCGGTCACGGAGACGGTGAAGCATGCGGACGTCGTCTTTTCAGCACTCGGCACCGACAAGCAAAACGTTCTGTCGCGCTTCACTCCGCTCGTGATTGAGGCGATGCGAGAAATTGGTGTCACCCGTATCGTCACGGTCGGGACGGCCGGAATTTTGCAGGCACACGACACGGACGCGTACCGTTTCGAGACACGCGAATCGAAACGGACGATGACGACGGCTGCCGAGGACCATGCCCATGCGTATGAGTTGCTCCGCGACTCAGATCTCGACTATACGGTCGTCTGCCCGACGCAATTGATTGACGAGCCGTCAGATGGAGATATTGTCATCACACCAGACGAACTCGGGACGCTTCATTCTGGCCCGATTTCACGCGATGACGTCGCCGATCTCGTCGTCAAGGCGTGGGAAGAAACCAACTATATTGGGCACCGCGTCGGGATCACGACGGAGTCACGATGAGGGGATGAAAACTTTGAACGAACAACACCTGCGCCTCGCGCAATTGACCGACCTGTTTGAGACGCAAGACGAGACCGATTTGGTCCGTCTTGCCCGGACGGCACTCCGTAAAGTGACCCGTGACGAGATTTGGATTGCCGTCTGCGGTCACTTCTCTGCCGGAAAATCAACCCTGCTTAACAACTGGCTGGGGGACGGCGTCTTACCGACGAGCCCGATTCCGACGAGCGCCAACATCGTCACGCTTCGAAGCGGTGCGACCGGCGCCTCGGTCGCCGTCAACGACACAGACTGGATTCAGCTCGGGACCGATGAACTCGAACGTTTGAGTGACTTTTGTAAGATTGAAGAGATCAAAGAGGTCGAATACGCCCTACCCCGTTTCCCGTTCGGCGACGACGTCGTCTTGATGGACACACCGGGCATCGATTCGACGGACGAACGCCACCGTCAGGCGACGGAACGCTCGCTCTTCCTCGCAGACCATTTATTTTTCATGATGGACTACAACCACGTCCAATCGGAACAGAATATCCAGCTCATGAAGCAGTTCAGCGCCGAGGGTCGTCCGTATTCAATCATCATCAACCAAATCGACAAGCATGAGGAGAGCGAGCTGTCGTTCTCGTCGTTCAAGCAGACGCTCGCGGCAGCGTTCGCGCACCACAATATCGAGCCGGATGACGTGTTCTATATCTCGCTCCGTGAACTCGACCATGTGGAAAACGAAGTGACACGGCTACGGTCATACGTCGAACACGTCATCGCCACAGCACGGGACAACCGTGTTGAGAGTGCCGAGCAGTTGACGGACACGCTCCTTGCACGTTCGGAACAGACGTACGCCCGTTCACTCGAGCAGCTACCGCCTGTGGAGAAGCACCCGACCGAGATTCAGGCACGCCTGCAGCGACTCGAGAAAAAACATGTCTGGCTCAGCGCGTTCCGCCGCGAGTTCTTCCGCCACCAGGCCCCGATCGTCGCCAGCGCGCCAATCATGAACTATGAGTTCCGTGAACTGTTGCGGGACTATTTGGAAAGCTGTGCCCCGACGTTCAAGGTCGGCCTGTTCTTCTCGAAAGACAAGACGCGGCAAGAACGGACACGCCGTGAGGAAATCGCCGTCAAAGAGTTCAATCGCCTGCTCGACACGAACTTGCGCCCGCACTTAATCAAATACGCGGAAGACATCATCCGTGACTTGAAGTTGCCAGAAGCGATGCTTGCCCGACCGGACGCGTTGCCGGAAGCACCGGCAACGCTCATCACCGACCAAGTGAAAAGTGGTGCCTCGCTCAGCGGAGATACGGTCCTTCAGTTCAGCCGGGACATCGAGTCCGCCGTCGCCGCCTGGGTGACGAAAGCGTCCGACCCGTGGGTGGCGTCGGTCGAATCGTACCTTGAGACAGATGGTGCGGATCGACTCGCTCGAATCACGACCGAACAAGACTCACTTTACGACATGTTGGACACGCTCGGTACGAGACGTCGCCTGCTGGAACGACAGACTGCACTTCATGCCTACACGGAACGCGCCTTGACGCCGGAACGCATCGAAGCGCTCGAAGTCCGTCACTATGTCGATGTCGAGCATTTACCGAAACAACAAGTTGCCCAGCAACAGAAAGAAGTGGCACCGACGACAGTCTTGGATGATAATTTGGCCGCTTTCTTATCTGATTTTTCATATGAGTATACGGTATGTGAAATATTAGAAAGTCATCCGTTATTCACGTCCCGCGTGAGGTCGCTCCGACGCAAACTTGAACGGGCCGAAGCTGAGACATACACGCTCGCCATTTTCGGCGCGTTCTCGTCCGGTAAGTCGTCGACGCTGAACGCCCTGCTCGGCGAGACGGTGTTACCGACGTCACCGAACCCGCTCACCGCCTCGATCACGAAGATCGTCCCGCCGCACGGTCGAGCGCACAAGAGTGCCACGATCACGTTCAAATCGCGCGAGGAACTCGAGACGGAGCTAAACAGTTATGGGACGACACTCGATTCACTCGCACTCGACCATCCGTTCGTGAACGCGGTGAAAGATGCCCCACTCCATCACCTCGGAACATCGGAGACGGTCGATTACGAGACGTTCACCTCGTTCGTCACGGAAGAAACGAAGAGTTGCATCGTCAAAGAAATCGAGCTGTACGTCGACTCCCCTTGGGCTGAGCGCGGCATCATCTTTGTCGACACGCCAGGCGCCGACTCGCAGTTCAACCGACATAGCGAGGTCCAATTCGGCTATATGCGTGACGCCGATGCGGTGTTGTTCGTGACGTATTACAATCACGCCTTCACCGAAGCCGACCGTGAACTCGTCATCCAGCTCGGACGTGTCCAAGGGACGGGCGACCATCAGATGTTCTTCCTCGTCAACGCCTCTGACTTAGCAGCGGACGAGACGGAACGGGATGCCGTGTCCGACTACGTGGCCCAGCAATTGACGAAGCTCGGCGTGAGACACCCTTCCGTGTTGCCGATCTCGAGCCGAAACGCCATCCATGGAAAGGACGTTGGGTTCGACCGCTTCGCAGAACGGCTCGCTCAGTTCGTCGACCACGACCTGCGCCAAGCGAACGCGCTTCGCATCAAGGAAGAGACGGCCGCACTCCTCGCCTCGTTCGAAGAGGTCGTCCGGGAGGCGGACGCCGACGCGAGCGTCAAAGCGAAACGTCGCGAACGGCTCGAACGGTTACAGGACGGGCAAATGCTCCCGGTCACGTCCCTTGACGCACCGTTCGCCCGGGAAGTGAAAGAACTGCTCGCCCACCTCGAGACGCGGTCGCTCCTTCGTCTGTCGGACTTCGTCAAGGAGACGTTCCATCCGGTCGAGGTGGACGGCTCGAAGGCGAGTCTAGAACGCGCCCTCGTCCGGACGCTCGACAAGTATGCCTATGACGTCCATCAAGAGCTTCAAGTGTTCCAGTATCGGCTCGAGAAGTTCTTGAAAAAAGAGACGGCCCGGCTCATCGCGCAAGAGACAGCGAAGTTGCGTCCACTGTTGCCGACGTTCGCGTTCGACGAGGACGTGACGATCGACTGGCTGCGTGACACGGTCGAGACGGTATCGTTTGACCAAACCGCGTTCCGGCCGGTGTTGAAACAGTTCAAGAACACGAGCCAGTTCTTCGAAGGGGACGGCCGGACGATGCTACGTGACGACTTGAGCGCGCTTCTGCGCCTCGCAGTCCGGGAACAGCTCGAAGCGATCGGTGCCAGAGAAATCGAACGGACGTCGCGTGCACTCGTCGGACTCGAGGAAAGTCTCAGTACCGCGTGGAACGATGACGTGCGTGAACTCGTCTCCGGTGAGCTGCGCGTCCTCACAGACGGACAGTCGTTCACCGACATGAGACGGCGCCTGGAAGCGCTCGGAAAGGAATGAACGCATGGGCTCTTTACTGCTTGTCGGCCTGATTCCGGCCGTGATCATGACGATCGCGCTCGGATTGTTCATCCGACATTTATACCTGAACAAAGAATGAAACAA
>NZ_JNAA01000040.1:0-997 GCF_000696055.1 Exiguobacterium sp. AB2 | reverse complement strand
TGCCAGGCGGTTTGTTTTTTTGAAAAAGTTATTGACTTATCTGTCTAGGACATTTAAAATAGGTAAAGTCGATACAATACTTAATGTGGTCCTGTGGTGTAGTGGTTAACATGCCTGCCTGTCACGCAGGAGATCGCGGGTTCGACCCCCGTCAGGACCGCCATTTTTTAATTTCATATTGGCTTTGTAGCTCAGTTGGTAGAGCAAAGGACTGAAAATCCTTGTGTCGGCGGTTCGATTCCGTCCAAAGCCACCATTTACAGCGCCGGTGTAGCTCAGTTGGTAGAGCATCTGACTTGTAATCAGAGGGTCGAGGGTTCGAATCCTTTCGCCGGCACCATTTTTGCATGGCGGTTGTGGCGAAGTGGTTAACGCACCGGATTGTGATTCCGGCATTCGAGGGTTCAATTCCCTTCAGCCGCCCCATTTTTTAATTAATGAGCCATTAGCTCAGTTGGTAGAGCATCTGACTTTTAATCAGAGGGTCGCAGGTTCGAGCCCTGCATGGCTCACCATTTCTCATTAATTAACTATACTTAAATATTGTGCGGGTGTGGCGGAATTGGTAGACGCGCTAGACTTAGGATCTAGTGTCTTTGACGTGGGGGTTCGAGTCCCTTCACCCGCATCTCCTCAAACTTCATTATGCGGAAGTAGTTCAGTGGTAGAATACGACCTTGCCAAGGTCGGGGTCGCGGGTTCGAATCCCGTCTTCCGCTCCATTTACATGCGGTCGTGGCGGAATCGGTAGACGCGCTAGGTTGAGGGCCTAGTGGTGGTTAACACCGTGGAGGTTCAAGTCCTCTCGACCGCATTTTATATTGCACCCTTAGCTCAGCTGGATAGAGCGTTAGACTACGAATCTAAAGGCCGGGAGTTCGAATCTCTCAGGGTGCACCATTTTAACGGGAAGTAGCTCAGCTTGGTAGAGCACTTGGTTTGGGACCAAGGGGTCGCAGGTTCGAATCCTGTCTTCCCGACCATTTATTTTTTTGGT
>NZ_JNAA01000039.1:0-21156 GCF_000696055.1 Exiguobacterium sp. AB2 | reverse complement strand
GACGTCTGCCCCTCACATATGAAGACTTCCTTTTCCAGCCGGACGAGGAAGTCTTCTTTTTTGTAGAAAGGAGGAACGCCATGAAACGTTCTACCATTTTAGATGAAGCCGCCATCCGACGCGCGCTCACACGAATCGCCCATGAGATTATCGAACGCAACAAAGGGACGGATAACGTCGTGCTCGTCGGGATAAAAACCCGAGGCGAGACGCTCGCCGACCGGCTCGCACGCCGCATTGAAGAGATTGAAGGCAAGCCGATCGCCCTCGGCAATTTAGACATCACGATGTATCGTGACGACTTGTCGAAAAAGTCGCTCGACCCGGAAGTGAAAGCGACGGAACTTCCGCATGACATTAACGGAAAGACGGTCGTCCTCATCGACGACGTCCTCTACACCGGTCGGACGGTGCGTGCCGCAATGGACGCCCTTGTCGACCACGGTCGCCCAGATTACATCCAACTCGCCGTCTTGATTGACCGCGGACACCGCGAGTTACCGATTCGCCCAGACTTTATCGGAAAAAACGTCCCGACGTCGAAGTCGGAACAAGTCGTCGTTCGACTCAGTGAAGTCGACGCGACAGACGAAGTCTTCATCAATCAGCAATAACCCAATAAACCTTTAAGGTGGTCCAGAGAGGCCAGGAAGGAGAACGACATGAAACAACCCATCCTCAACATCCACGAGCATCCCGCTCACTTGCCGCAATGGCTGCTCTTCAGCTTGCAACACGTCTTCGCCATGTTCGGAGCGACGATTTTAGTCCCGATTTTGACGGGGCTCAACACATCGGTCGCCCTCGTCGCTTCCGGCGTGGCCACGCTTTCATTCTTAGCCATCACCCGCTTCAAAGTCCCAACGTATCTCGGATCGAGTTTCGCCTACATCGCCCCGATTATCGCCGTCAGTCAACAGTGGGGCGTCGAAGCCGCCTTGTTCGGCGGCATCATCGCCGGCTCGGTATACGGCGTCGTCTCGCTCATCGTCTATAAAACGGGCGTGCGCTGGTTATTACGGCTCTTGCCGCCGGTCGTCGTCGGACCGGTCATCATGGTCATCGGCTTGTCACTTGCACCGGTCGCCATTGACATGTCGATGAATGACAACGGGGCGTATAACGGGACGTTCATCACAATCGCACTCCTCACGCTCGGCATCACGATGCTCGCGATGACAAAGCTAAAAGGCGTCTGGGGCGCCGTGCCGATTTTGTTCGGCATCGTCGGAGGGTACGCCATCGCAGCCATGTTCGGGATCATCGATTACTCGGCCATCGGACAAGCGAGCTTGTTCCAACTCCCGGACTTCACGATGGTGTTCGTCGACTACATGCCGATGTGGCAAATCGGGGCACTCCTCGCCATCGTCCCGGTCGCCCTCGTCACGATGACGGAACATATCGGCGACCAGATGGTCACGTCAAAGATTATCGGACGTGAGACGATGAAAGACCCGGGCCTTCACCGCACGCTTCTTGGCGACGGTGTCGGGAAAGCGGTCGCCTCGGCACTCGGTGGCCCACCGTGTACGACGTACGGGGAAAACAACGGTGTCATGGCCATCACGAAAGTATACAGTGTGTACGTGATCGCCGGTGCTGCGCTCATGGCCATCAGCTTCGGCTTCCTCGGTCACGTCGAAGCGTTCATCTCGACGATTCCAAATCCGGTCAAAGGCGGCATCTCGATTCTCTTGTTCGGCGTCATCGCCTCGAACGGACTTCGGACGATGGTCGAAAGCAAAGTCGACCTCGCCGAAAAACGCAACTTGATCATCGCCTCGGTCATCCTCGTCGTCGGTCTCGGTGGGGCGATGGTCCAACTCGGCAGCTTCCCGGTCCAGGGGATGGCACTCGCGACGATCGTCGGCATTTTGTTGAACGCCTTCTTGCCGAAAGAAGAGCCGACGGAATCAGCGAATGAAACAACTGAAGAAACACGACAAGCAAGTAACTTTTAATTCGATCCCGTGAGGTCGGCAAAGTGAAGGCTCGTTTATTTGGGTGTGTCCACCCAAATGAAGGCGTCCCTTCACGTAGGTGAAGAGGCGCCTTTTCTCTTTGCCTTCTATACAAAAGGAGGAGACGAACATGAACTTGATTCAACAACAACCGAAACATTTTGTCAGTCTCGACACGCTCGCACTCGATGAGATTATGGGCTTGATTGAAGAGTCGCTTCGCTATAAGCAAGGCGACATGCCGCCGCTGTTTGACGGGAAGACGGTCGCGAACTTGTTCTTTGAAAACTCCACGCGGACGAAGAACTCGTTTCAAATGGCCGAGCGTCACTTGAACATCCAAGAGATCCCGTTCGACGTGGCGACATCGTCGGTGACGAAAGGCGAGACGCTTTACGACACGTGCAAGACGCTCGAGGCGATCGGCATCAATGCGCTCGTCATCCGCCATCCGGAAGCGGGCTATTATCACGAACTCGTCGAGAGATTGAACATCCCGGTCTTAAACGGCGGGGACGGGAGCGGGGAACATCCGTCCCAGTCGCTCCTCGACCTCGTCACGATTTACGAGGAGTTCAAGACGTTCCAAGGATTGAACGTCGCCATCTGTGGCGACCTCGTCCATAGCCGTGTCGCCCGATCGAACGCCTCGGTCTTGCGACGGCTCGGCGCGAACGTCGTCGGCTGCAGCCCGGAGTCGTGGTGGGACGAGTCGATGGGACTCGAGCGGCGAAACATCGACGACGTGTTACACGAGAGTGACGTCATCATGTTGCTCCGGGTCCAACACGAGCGTCACATCATGGGCGACATCTTCTCGAAAGAAGACTATCACACCCAGTTCGGCTTGACGGTCGATCGGGTCGAACGGATGAAACCGGACGCAATCATCATGCATCCGGCACCGGTCAACCGGGACGTCGAGATTGCCGGCAGTTTGATTGAACACGAAAAGTCACGCATCTTTCCACAGATGACGAACGGCGTATACGCCCGGATGGCCATCTTACATCGAGCATTAGGGGGACAATCATGATACTTCAACACGCAACCTGGTATGACGGGAACACAAAACGGACGACGAACATCTTAATCGAACACGGCGAGATTCGCGCTGTCGACTATGACGGCACGACCGATGGCCACGAAGTCATCGACGCGAGCGGAAAGCTCCTCATCCCGGGACTCGTCGACGTCCACGTCCATCTGCGCGAACCGGGCGGGGAGAAGAAAGAGACGATTAAGACCGGGACCGAAGCCGCGGCAGCTGGTGGTTTCACCACAATCTGTGCGATGCCGAACACGCGCCCTGTCCCAGACGACCGCGAGACGATGGATCGACTGGTTCGTAAAATCGAAGAAGACGCCATCGTCCGTGTCCTTCCGTACGCTGCCATCACGAAGCGGCAACTCGGAACCGAACAAGTCGACATGGATTCGCTTAAGGACGCGTTCGCCTTCACCGATGACGGGGTCGGCGTACAGTCTGCCGCGATGATGCGTCAGGCGATGCGGGAAGCGAAACGACTCGGCAAGGCAGTCGTCGCCCACTGTGAGGACAATACGCTGAAGGCCGGTTCGGTTCACGAAGGTCGCTTCAGTGAAGAACACGGCATCCAAGGCATTCCGAGCCTCGCCGAGAGTATCCATATCGCCCGCGACGTTTTAATCGCCGAAGAGACGGGCTGTCACTATCACGTCTGTCACGTCTCGTCACGGCAATCGGTCCGCGTCATCCGGGACGCCAAACGTGCCGGCATCCACGTCACGGCCGAAGTGACCCCACACCACCTCGTCCTCTGTGAAGACGACATCCCGGGTCTTGATCCAAACTTCAAGATGAACCCGCCGCTCCGAAGTGCGGACGACCGTGCGGCGCTTATCGAAGGGTTGATGGACGGGACGATTGACATGATTGCGACCGATCACGCTCCGCATACGGCAGCAGAGAAAGCAGAAGGAATGGAGCGGGCCCCGTTCGGCATCACCGGATTCGAGACGGCGTTCCCGCTTCTATACACGACGTTCGTCAAGACGGGACAGCTAGAAGAAGTCGCGCTCATCGAGTGGATGACGAAACGTCCGAGTGACGTATTCGGATTGCCGTACGGTGCGATCGAAGTCGGACGAGCGGCGGACCTCGTCCTCGTTGACACGGAGACGGAACGGGTCGTCGACCCGACGACGTTCAAGTCGAAAGGAAAGAACACACCGTTCGCAGGGAAACACTTGGTCGGCTGGCCGGTCTTGACGATCGTGGCCGGAGAAATCGTATATAAGGGGAGATTCGATGAAACGAACATTATGGCTTGAAGACGGGACTTCATTTGTAGGGACAGCGTTTGGTGCTGACATCGAGACGACCGGGGAAGTCGTCTTCCAGACTGGGATGACCGGATATCAAGAGATGTTGTCCGATCCATCCTATTGTGATCAACTCATCGTGCTGACGAATCCGTTGATTGGGAACTATGGCGTCAACCGTGAAGATTTCGAGACGACCGTTCCGATGGCAAAAGGTCTCATCGTCAAGGAAGTGTGCGATGCACCTTCAAACTTCCGCTCGACGGCGACGTTATCGGATACGCTCAAACGATTCAACATTCCAGGTCTTGCGGGCGTCGACACACGGATGCTCACACGTCACTTACGTTCTCGCGGTGTCATGCGCGGCGTCATGGTCGACGGAGAATCGACGTGGGACCTCGTCAAAGACCGCTTCGACGGTCTGCTTCCGACCGACCAAGTCGAACGCGTCTCGACGAAGCGGGCCTATGTGACGACCGGCAGCGGTCCCCGCATCGCCCTCATCGATTTCGGGGCGAAGCTCGGGATTATGCGCGAACTCGTCAAACGTGACTGTGAAGTCGTCGTCTTGCCGCACGACGTGACGGCGGAAGAAGTTTTGCGCTACGAACCGGACGGCATCATGTTGTCGAACGGACCGGGGGACCCGAAAGACGTCCCGACGGCGCTCCCGCTCATCGAGACGCTCATGCCGAAGTTACCGCTGTTTGGCATCTGTCTCGGCCATCAATTGATTAGCCTCGCCGGCGGGGCAGACACGTTCAAACTCCCGTTCGGCCATCGCGGTGCCAACCATCCCGTGCTCGAACTAGAGACCGGGGCGGTGACGATCACGTCCCAAAACCACGGCTACGCCGTCGATGAGTCGTCACTCGCGACAACTGGGCTCGTCGTCACGCACCGTGCCGTCAACGACGGGACCGTCGAAGGCGTCAAACATCTCCACTATCCGACGTTCTCGGTCCAATACCACCCTGAGGCGGCACCTGGACCGTACGACGCTAACGATTTATTCGACCGTTTCATGCAACTCGTTCAAGAAAACAAACAGAAAGTAGGAATGTGACATGCCAAAACGACCAGATATTCAGAAAATCCTCGTCATCGGATCAGGCCCCATCGTCATCGGACAGGCGGCAGAATTTGACTATGCTGGTACACAGGCATGTCTTGCCTTGAAAGAAGAAGGCTACGAAGTCATCCTCGTCAACTCGAACCCCGCTACGATCATGACCGACCCGACGACGGCGGACCGTGTCTATATCGAACCGCTCGAACCGGAGTTCGTCGAACGGATCATTCGTCAAGAGCGTCCCGACGCGCTTCTCGCCACACTCGGCGGCCAGACCGGACTCAACTTGGCGATGGAACTGGACCGTCGCGGTGTCTTGGCGGACTGCGGTGTCGAATTGCTCGGGACGAAACTGTCGGCCATCAAACAAGCGGAGGACCGGGAACAGTTCCGCGACTTGATGTACAAGCTCGGCCACGGGGTACCGGAAAGCGAGATCGTCCAGTCGCTCGACGCGGCCTGGGGTTTCGCGGAGCAAATCGGGTACCCGATCATCATCCGTCCGGCCTACACGCTCGGAGGAACCGGTGGCGGGATCGCCCACGACCGGGCGTCGTTCGAGCAAATCGTCGAGTCGGGTCTCAAGGCGAGCCCGGTGACACAAGTGTTGCTCGAGAAGTCGATCGCCGGGATGAAAGAAGTCGAATATGAGGTCATGCGCGACTCGAGCGACCAGGCGATCATCGTCTGTGCGATGGAAAACTTTGATCCGGTCGGGGTCCATACGGGCGACTCGATCGTCTTCGCCCCGACTCAGACGTTGTCGGATCGCGACTATCAGATGCTCCGTAGCGTCTCGCTCGACATCATCCGCGCCCTCGGCATCGAAGGGGGATGCAACATCCAGTTCGCCCTCGACCCGGACAGCTTCACGTACTACGTCATCGAAGTCAACCCGCGCGTGTCGCGCAGTTCGGCGCTCGCCTCGAAAGCGACGGGCTACCCGATTGCCAAGCTCGCGGCCAAGGTCGCCGTCGGCTATAAGCTGTCGGAGCTGAAGAACCCGGTGACGGAGACGAGTTACGCCTCGTTCGAACCGGCGCTCGACTACGTCGTCGCCAAAATTCCGCGCTTCGCCTTCGACAAGTTCGAATCGGCTGACCGCCGTCTCGGCACGCAAATGAAAGCGACTGGGGAAGTGATGGCGATTGGGCGTAACGTCGAAGAGGCGCTCCTCAAGGCCGTCCGCTCACTCGAACTCGGGACAGAGGACCTGGCCGTGCCGCGACTCGCACAATTGAGTCAACATGAACTTGAACGCGAGTTGACGACGCCGACCGACGAGCGGTTATGGATGCTGTATGAGGCGCTTCGTCGCGGGTATTCGCCAGAGCAGTTACATGAGTTGACGAAAATCGACCGCTTCTTCCTGTCGAAACTCGCCCGCATTTGGCAACAGGAAGCGACGCTCCGGCGTGAACCGCTCACACCAGCCAGCCTCGTCGAGTCGAAACGACTCGGCTTCAGCGACAAGATGATTGCCCGGATCGTGAACGAGAATGTGGAGACGATCACATCGCTCCGGAACGACTGGGGTGTCCGGCCAGTGTATAAGATGGTGGATACGTGTGCCGCCGAGTTCGCCTCGGAGACGCCGTACTTTTATGGGACGTACGAAGTCGAGAACGAGGCCGTGAAGACCGAAAAACCGTCGATTCTCGTCCTCGGCTCGGGTCCGATCCGCATCGGACAAGGCGTCGAGTTCGACTATGCGACCGTCCACTCGATTCAGACGATTCGTGACGCGGGCTATGAAGCAATCATCATCAACAACAACCCGGAGACGGTGTCCACCGACTTCTCCATCTCGGACCGGCTCTACTTCGAACCGCTCACGACCGAAGACGTGCTCGAAGTCATTCGGAACGAACAGCCGCTCGGCGTCATCGTCCAGTTCGGCGGTCAGACGGCCATCAACTTGGCGGCCTCGCTCGAAGCGGAGGGCGTCAAGATTTTAGGGACGTCACTCGAGGACCTCGACCGCGCCGAAGACCGGAAAGCGTTCGAGGCGACGTTGACAAAAGAAGGACTCGCCCAGCCACCAGGGAAGACAGCGGTGACGGTCGAAGAAGCCGTCGCCTGTGCCGACATGCTCGGCTATCCGGTCCTCGTCCGACCGTCCTACGTGCTCGGCGGACGGGCGATGGAAATCGTGTATGAGCAGTCGGAGCTCGAACGCTACATGCGCCATGCCGTCGTCGCCTCAAAAGAGCGCCCGGTACTCATCGACCGCTACTTGACAGGCATCGAGATTGAAGTCGACGCTATCTGTGACGGGACGGACGTCTATATCCCGGGCATCATGGAACATATCGAGCGGGCTGGCGTTCACTCGGGCGACTCAATCGCCGTCTATCCACCACAGCGACTCTCTGACGAGTTGAAACGACAAGTCGTCGACTACACGATTAAACTTGCCAAGGCGTTCCGCATTAAAGGGTTACTCAACATCCAGTTCGTCTATGCCGACGACTTATACGTCATCGAGGTCAATCCACGGGCGAGCCGGACCGTCCCGTTCATCTCGAAAGTGACAGGCCTCCCGGTCGCGCGCATCGCCACGCAGGCGATTCTCGGGACGAGTTTGAAAGACCTCGGGCTTGGGACCGGCTTGCATCCGGAAGCGGACGCCATCTCGGTCAAAGTACCGGTATTCAGTTTCGCAAAATTAAAAGAAGTCGATCCAACGCTCGGGCCGGAAATGAAGTCGACCGGTGAAGTCATGGCGACCGACCGGACGCTCGAGAAGGCGCTGTATAAAGGGCTCGTCGCCGCCGGCATGACGATCGCCTTGAAAGGGAACGTCCTGTTGACAATCGCCGATCAAGATAAAGCCGAAGCGCTCGACATCGCGCGGCGGTTCCATCGTCTCGGATTCCGATTGATGGCGACGAGCGGTACGGCACACGCGCTCGAGCAAGCGGCACTTCCAGTAAAACGGGTCGGGAAAATCAGTGAGGAAGGCGAGACGATGCTGAGCGTCATCGAGCGTGGTGTCGACATCGTCTTGAACACGACGACACGCGACGCCCTCACGACGAAAGACGGGTTCATCATCCGTCGGGCCGCGGCCGAGCAAGGGGTGCTCTGCCTGACGTCGCTCGATACGGTGAAGGCGCTGCTCCAAGTCATCGAGAGCCTCTCGTTCCAGACGACGAGCCTGCCGGCATTCACCGAGTTCGGAGTGACCGTATGAGACAGTTCGCAACCGTATTGTCGAATCATCCAATCGCAAAAGGGGCGATGGAGATGAAAGTGTCGGTCGAGGACAGCGTGATCGCGCCAGGGACGTTCTTCCATGTGAAGACGTCAGAGTTACTCCGGCGCCCGCTGTCGGTCGCGAACGTCGAGGGGGACGTCGTGACATTCCTATACAAAGTCATCGGGAAAGGGACACAAGACCTCGCTGCACGACGGCCGGGTGACGTATTAGACGTCCTCGGTCCGCTCGGCAACGGGTTTCCACTCGAACAGACGGGTAAGCGTGTCGTCCTCGTCGGTGGTGGCATCGGCGTGCCGCCGCTCTATTATACGAGACGGCTGCTCACGGAACGGGGGATTGAAACGATTGCGATTCTCGGGTTTGATACAAAAGAAAGTGTGTTCTATGAAGAGGCGTTCCGTGCGCTCGGGGAGACGATCATCACGACGGTCGATGGTTCCTACGGGGAAGCCGGATTTGTGACCGGTCCGCTCGCAGACATCGAGGCCGACGTCTTGTTCAGCTGTGGGCCGGAACCGATGCTCAAGGCGGTCGCGGCGTCGCATATCAAAGAGCGCTTCGTCTCAATTGAAAACCGGATGGGATGTGGCATCGGGGCGTGCTTCGCTTGTGTGTGCGAGGCGCCTGGCGGTTATGTCAAAGTGTGTAGCGACGGGCCAGTGTTCCGAGCAGAGGAGGTGACGCTATGAGGTTACATGTCAGTTTACCTGGGCTTCAATTAAAGAATCCGATCATGCCGGCATCCGGTTGTTTCGGTTTCGGGGAAGAGTTCGCGAAATTATATGATTTATCGATGCTTGGCGGCATCATGATCAAGGCAGCGACGGGCGAGTCACGGTTCGGTAACGCGACGCCGCGCGTCGCCGAGACGGCGGAAGGAATGTTGAACGCAATCGGGCTTCAAAATCCCGGTGCTGAAGCGATCGTATCGGACAAGCTACCGTTTCTCGCAACGTTCGATACCGAGATTATCGCGAACGTCGCCGGTTCAACGCCGGAAGAGTACGTGTACGTCGCCGAGACGATGAGCGCGGACCCGACCGTGAAAGCGCTCGAACTGAACATCTCGTGCCCGAACGTGAAGTGTGGTGGGATGCAGTTCGGGACCGATCCGGTCATGGCGGCCGAATTGACCCGTCTCGTCAAAGCGGCTTCATCCAAACCGGTGTACGTCAAGTTGTCCCCGAACGTCACGTCCATCACGGACATGGCGAAAGCGGTCGAAGCGGCCGGAGCCGACGGCATCACGATGATCAATACGCTCGTCGGGATGCGCATCGATGTCACGACGGGGACACCGATTCTTGCCAACCGCATCGGGGGGCTGTCAGGGCCGGCCATCAAACCGGTCGCGATCCGTATGGTATACGAGGTCGCCCAAGCAGTCGATATCCCGATTATCGGGATGGGCGGCGTGCGGTCGGTCGATGACGTGCTCGAGTTCATTTATGCGGGCGCCTCGGCCGTCGCCGTCGGAACGGCCAACTTTGAGAATCCGTACGTCTGCCAAGAGATTATTGAAGCGTTGCCGCACAGACTTGACGAACTCGGAATCAATCATATTTTAGACGTGAGGGGGAAAGCGTATGAACAGACTGTATCTCGCGCTTGATGTCGAGACGGCGGACGATGCGTTCCGCTTGTTACGGCGCATCGAGGCACGACCGGCCGTCAAAGTCGGCATGGAGCTGTTCTATCGCGAAGGAGGGCGATTCGTCGAGCGGCTCGTCGGCGAAGGGTACCCGGTGTTTTTAGACGTCAAAGTCCATGACATCCCAGAGACGGCACGGCGGACGCTCCGTCAAATCGGTCGCCTCGGCGTCGAATTGACAAACGTCCATACGCTTGGGGGCGAGACGATGATGCGTTACGCCTTAGAGGGATTACGTGACGTGACCGACACGACGCGATTGATTGGGGTCACCCAACTGACGTCGACCGATGAACGGATGCTCGCCGATGAGCTACACATTCGCGATGGGCTCGAACAGGCCGTCCTCAGGCAGGCGTCGATGGCACAACGGGCGGGGCTCGACGGGGTCGTCGCGTCGGTCCATGAAGCCGAGGCGATTCACCAAGCGCTCGGCTCAACCTTTTTGACGGTGACGCCGGGTATCCGACTGAACGAGGCAGCCGACGACCAAGTACGCGTCGCCACGCCTCAGGCAGCCCGCGACGCCGGCGTGTCCGCCATCGTCGTCGGCCGACCGATCACCCGATCCGTTGACCCGAACGCCGCTTACACACATTACCTTAACGAATGGAGTCGAACGTATGAAACAAATCGCTGAAGCATTGCTAAAGATTGAAGCCGTGACACTCTCGCCGGAGAACCCGTACACATGGTCGAGCGGACTGAAAAGTCCGATCTATTGTGACAACCGCTTGACGCTTAGCTATCCCGAGGTTCGGAACTTGATTGTCGACGCGCTCGTCGAAGCGATTCGACCGCTCGACGTCGATGTCATCGCAGGGACGGCGACAGCGGGGATTCCGCATGCGACGCTTGTCGCCGACCGTCTCGGGTTACCACTCGTCTATGTCCGTTCAAGCGCGAAAGGTCATGGCAAAGGGAATTTAATCGAGGGCCGGTTCGAACGAGGGGCTCGTGTCGTCGTGATTGAAGATTTGTTGTCGACCGGGGAATCGAGCATCAAAGCCGCTCGAGCGGTCGAGACAGCGGGCGGCGAAGTCGTGAAGATTCAAGCGATTT
The DNA here is from genome assembly GCF_000696055.1 of Exiguobacterium sp. AB2. Taxonomy (NCBI): domain Bacteria; kingdom Bacillati; phylum Bacillota; class Bacilli; order Caryophanales; genus Exiguobacterium; species Exiguobacterium sp. AB2. The sequence continues at coordinate 9,877 of NZ_JNAA01000039.1, read as the reverse complement.
TCTCGTACAGCTTGAACCGTCTCGCCATCAACCTGTTGGACTCGGGCCTAACTGCGGATGCACTGACGACCCTATCGGATTTGCTCGACGTCGCCGTCAAGAAGCGAATCATCCGTGAAGACGAAGCTGCTTCGTTACGTGACTGGCGTACAAATCCGACAGGCTGGAGCGAACGCGTCACATCATAATCACCCTTTCGAAGAATCCACCTCCGGGCGGATTCTTTTTCGATGTGCATCATGGGATACTGAACGTGTTAGAATAGGGAAAGCAGATGAAGAAGGAGATAGATATGGCGTACTCTAGAATGAAAGGGAAGTCGTGGAAAGCACGGTTTCAAGACGTCCCGAAGCATCGTAAAATCACATTCGGCCTTGTATTCCTCATCCTCCCCGCCCTCTTTTTCGTGAACTTATTCGTATTTAGCGACGTCTTGGCACTCGGGGACAAATATGAGGACCGTTATCAAATGAAGAAGTTGCGGCTCGAGACGGCGCATGGCAACGTCGAGTTCATCCGTAGCACGAATGAAAAAGTCCAAGTCGAGGTGCTACAGACGAACTCGAAAGAACGGACGATCAAAGTGAAGGCGGTCGGGGATACGATTTCAATCGTCGAACGGTTCGGACGTTTCAGCCAGTTCGGCAGCCGACCGAGCGCATCCCCGTCGCGCTATAAGATCCGTGTCGCCTTGCCGAGCTCGATGACATCGATTGATGTGACGGCCGAGCAAGTGACGGGTCAAGGGTTGATTGCGAAGTCGATCGTCTTGGATGCGAACGCGGTCAACTTGACGAAAGTCGAGTCGGACCGGCTACGTGTCGAGACGCGCAGTGATGTGACGCTCGAGACGGTCCGGGTCGTCCAAGCGGACATCCGTTCTTACCGTGAGGCATCCGTGCGCGACATCGTCGTCAACCGGGCGTTGACCGTTCAAACCGAAGCCGGAGCGCTCACGTTCGAGCCGCGACATGCGACTGGTCAAGTGAACGTCGATACGGGAGGAAGCGTGACTGCTGCCGAACGCTACAACGAGGTTGGCAGCGGTGTGTATCAGCTGTCAAACTCGAACCGACCGACGATCGATTTGATTGCGGAGACAGGGAAGGTTGAGTTGAGATGATGGATAAGCGATACATCCCGAAAGTCGGTCTTCGGACGTTGAAGACCGGCATCGCCGTCGCCATCACCATCGCGTTATCGTGGTACGTGTTCGGCATTTATTCCGGTATGGGCGCCATCGCCGCGGTCGTCGCGATGCAGCCGACCGTCAAACGTTCGTCAAAAATCGTCTTCAGTCGAATCTTCGGGACGATGGTCGGACTGATGTGTGGCCTCCTCATCGTCTATGCGTTCGGTGTCAACCCGATCTCAATCGGACTCGCCGTCATCGTCGCCTTGACGCTGAACACGACGTTCGATAAGACGCATATGTCGACGTACGCCGCGTTCGCCATCGTCCTCATGCTCGAGAATCCGACGACCGACTTCTTCCACTACGCGTGGACCCGGTCGTTATTGACCGCGGTCGGTGTCTTCGTCTCACTCGGTGTGAACTATGCGTTCATGCCGCCGCGTTACGAGGAGCGACTCCTCGGCGAGATTCGGAAGACGTCGTCTTATATGTTCCATCATTGGCGTGAACTCGTCGGTTCGCCGGCCGAACTGCTCGAGACGAGGGCCCGCATCCTCGGTCATCAAGAACTGCACATGATGCTACAAGAGGACATGAAAGTCACGAACGTGAAGTTGAAGCATTTGACGATTAAACAATATCGGTTGTTGATTCACCTTGAGGACAAGCTCGTCCTCTTGCTCGAGAGTTTAGCGGAACATCGCGAGGCGCTCTTATTGATGGATGAGGAGGATCGAAAGACGTTCGAGGCCGAGTTTTTATATTTGCTCGCCCATCACCATGACATCCTCTATACGTGTGATAAGCCGTACTCGCTGTTCACGTTGCCCCATGAAGACTTATCCGTCTCAGAAATCTTGCACGGGCACTTGCTTGACTACCATGAACAGCTTGAGTTGTTCAAACATGACCCGAAACAAACACAGGCTCCGTCGCGATGACGGAGCCTGTGTTCATGATTCATAAAAATGCTCGTCCTCTCGGCGCCTACGCTTTCCTCAGGCAATCCCGGAGCCGCATCGCGACATGAAGTCGCTGCTGGGTCTCCGTCGCATCGCCCCAGGAACGGAGGGTGCCAGCGAAGGCAATACTAAGAATCTACACAAACAAGACCACGTCATGCGACGTGGCCAATGCTCATTGCTGGAGTGATTTGACGAGCCGCTCATCCGGCGTGACGTACACCGTCTGCTGATCCGTGTAGATGACGAACCCGGGCTTCGCGCCGCTCGGTTTTTTCACGTGGCGCGCTTTCGTGTAGTCGACCGGAACCCCGCTCGAGGCACGCGCCTTCGAGAAGTAGGCGGCTACCGTCGCCGCCTCGAGGAGTGTCGTCTCGTCCGGTTCAACCGAACGGATGATGACGTGGGAGCCTGGAATGTCTTTCACGTGAAGCCAAATCTCGTCACGTCGTGCGAATTTGAACGTCAAATGGTCGTTTTGCGTGTTGTTTTTCCCGACATAAAACTCCGTGCCGGTCGACGAGACGTACCCTTCGAGGGCAATCTTTTTCGTCTGTTTCTTCTTTTGCGCCTTTTGACGGATATACCCGCCTTCAGCGAGTTCTTCTCGAATCTCGATAATGTCAGACGGCGCGGCGACATCGAGTTGCGCGATCAACGTCTCCAAATAGACGATCTCAGCTTCGTTCAACTCGATTTGCTTTTGCACCTCGACTTTTGCGACTTTCAATTTGTTGTATTTCTTATAATAGCGTTGCGCGTTCTCGTTCGGTGTCTTGAGCGGGTCGAGTGGGATGTCGATCATGGCACCGTCCTCGTCATAATAATCGACGACGTGAGCGACGGTCATCCCTTTCTCGAGTTGGAATAAGTAGGTCGTCAACAGCTCGCCATACTTTTGGAGCTCATCGGACCGTTCCGTCGCCTTCAAATCATCGAGCAGACGTTTTCGTTTCAACTGATTTTTCTCGAGCTCGGATTTGAGCAACCGTTCGACATCGTGCGCCTGCTGTTTGACGCGGTCGCGGTTCGCTTTCTCATAGAAGAAGCGGTCGAGCACGTCTTTACTCGAGTCATACGTCTCTTCTGACATGACGTCACCGAACGTCAAGCGGACGGGAGCGAACCGTTCTTTTCCGGAGGCGAGCTGTTGGAAGACGTATTCGCCTTCAAGGTCAGCAATGACACTGTCAAACGCCGCCTCGAGACTCGCGCGGTTAGGCGTTTTGGCCCGATAGACGATTTCTTGTGCGATTTGTGGGCTCATCCCGGCGAAACTTGAGACGAGCTGTTTATCGAGCTTGCCTGCATTCCAGTCGATGCGTTTTAATCCTTCCACTCGTTCTGTCAGCGGGTCGCATTTGTCTTGAGCGGGTGGCAACAAGTACTCGCTACCCGGCATGATTGTCCGGTACGTGTTTTGGGACGGTGGTAAATGTTTGATGGCGTCTAAAATTTTGCCGTCCTCATTCGTCAAGACGACGTTCGAGTGACGCCCCATCAATTCGATATACACCCGTTTGTTCTCCTCGTCACCGAGCTCGTTTCGCGAACGGACCGAAATGACGATGACACGGTCACGGCCGACTTGTTCGACAGCCGTGATAAATCCACCTTCGATATGTTTTCGTAAAATCATGCAAAACATCGGAGGTTCTTGCGGATTTTTAATTGCGGTATCAGTCAATTGAAGTCGGGCGTACATCGCGTTCGCTGACACGAGCAATTGTACGTTCTGTCGATTCGATCTCACTTGCATCATCAAGTCGAGCGCATACGGCTGGTGGACGCGGTTGATTCGTCCACCGACGAGCGCCTGAAGTTCCGTCACGACTCGGTATGTCATTAATCCATCATATGCCACTAGTCTCATCACCTTTGTTCTTTTTCTGTCTCTACGTTATCAGATTAACGGAAAATATGGTACGATGAAGTAGGAAATCCGAACTTCTTCTTGCCGTAACAATCGGTGGACTGCTATTATTATGAAATGTGATGTTAGAAGATGGAGGGCAATGCATTGAATTTTAAAGAACGAGGTTTATTAATCGTCTTGTCCGGTCCAAGCGGTGTCGGCAAAGGAACCGTTTGCCGCGTACTCCGTGAGGAAGAGGATAACAACCTTCAATATTCTGTATCGGCGACGACACGGAAACCACGTGAAGGTGAGATTGAAGGAGTGCATTACTTCTTTAAAACGAGAGAACAGTTTGAAGACATGATTGAGCATAAGCAATTGCTCGAGCATGCCGAGTTCGTCGGGAACTATTACGGGACACCGGTCGAGTGGGTACGCGAAACGCTCGAAGGTGGGAAGGACGTCATTTTAGAGATTGAAGTCCAAGGTGCGTTCCAAGTGAAGGAACGCTTCCCGGAAGCCGTCTTTTTATTCTTGGCCCCGCCGAGCCTGCAAGAGCTCCGCAACCGCCTCGTCGGTCGAGGTACGGAATCGGAAGAAGTCATCAAACAACGTTTGCTCGTCGCTCGTGAAGAAATCGAATTGATGGATGCCTATGATTACGTTGTGACCAATGATGAAGTCGAAAAAGCGATTGAACGCATCAAAGCGATCGTGACGGCCGAGCATTGCAAACGTGAACGTGTCGCGTCTCTCTATAAAAAAGCCATGATGGAGGTCATTTAATGTTATACCCTTCGATTGATGCCTTACAACGTACAATCCCGTCGAAGTACACGATCGTGACGGTCGCTGCTAAACGGGCCCGTCAAATTCAGGACGGAAAAGCTCCGAAAGTTGCCGCGCCAAAATCGTATAAGCCGGTCGGACAAGCGCTAGAAGAACTGTATTCGGGTGACACGACAATCATCGCGAACGAAAAGAACAACGGATGAAGTGTGACCCAAGTCGTTTGCGACTTGGGTCTCATTGTCTATAAAGGGGAGAATGGTGAATGGTGAACGATCGGAACATCTTGCTTTGTGTGAGCGGTGGGATCGCTGCTTACAAGGCGTGTGCACTCACGTCGAAACTCGTACAAGCGGGCGCGAACGTGCGCGTCGCCATGACCGCATCTGCCGAGCAGTTCGTCGGTCAAGCGACGTTCCAAGCGCTCAGCCGGAATCCGGTCTATACGGATGTGTTTGAAGAACATGACCCGACAAAAATCGCGCACATCGACGTCCCGGATACGAGTGACTTGATCGTCGTCGCACCAGCGACGGCGAACATGATTGCAAAGCTCGCGAACGGGTTAGCGGACGATTTTATCACGACTTCGATTTTAGCTGCGACGTGTCCGGTCATCATCTCGCCGGCGATGAACGTCAACATGCTCGACCATCCGGCGACGCGCCGTAACATCGAGACGCTCAAATCATACGGGTATCAAATCATTGAACCTGGCGTCGGCAACCTCGCCTGCGGTTGGATTGGCGGAGGACGTCTGCCGGAACCGGAAGACTTACTGCGCATCATCGCGAGCCAATTCGTCCCAAAACATCTCCTCGGTAAACGCGTGCTCGTGACAGCCGGCCCGACGGTCGAACGGATTGATCCGGTCCGGTTTCTTTCGAACGACTCATCCGGGAAGATGGGTGTCGCCCTCGCCGAGGCGGCCCGGGATATGGGCGCCTACGTCACGCTCGTGCACGGGCCGCTTCAAATCCCGATTCCCGACGGCATGACCGCGCTCCCCGTCGAGTCGAGCGCGGAAATGCTCGAGACGGTGCTCGCACATTTCGACGACCAGCACCTCGTCATTAAATCGGCCGCGGTCGCCGACTATCGACCGACGACCGTCCATGCCGAGAAACATAAGAAAGTCCATGGGCCGTTGACGATCGAGCTCGAAGAGACGACAGATATATTAAAGACGCTCGGGATGAAGAAAAGAGACCAAATACTCGTCGGTTTCGCCGCCGAGACCGAGCAGCTCGAGACGCATGCCCGCGCCAAACTCGAGAAAAAGCGTGTCGATTATCTCGTGGCGAATCACGTGGCGACACCGGGCATCGGGTTCGGGGCAGACGAGAACGAGGTCACCCTCTTCCGTGCGGACGGCTCGGTTCACCGGCTACCGCGCCAATCGAAACAGGAGTTGGCGCATGCGCTGTTGCTTCAATTTAAGGAAGCGATTCGATGATTGCACACGTCCACGTCGATGCACCGGTCATCACGATTGACCGGCCGTTCGATTACGAAGTGCCGGTCCAGTTCGAATCGCTCATCGAGCCGGGGATGCGTGTCTCGGTCCCGTTCGGAACGCGGCGACTCCTTGGAATCGTCACCGGTCTGTCCGAAGGGACCCGGGACGGGCTCAAGCCGCTCGAGGCACTTCTTGATGAGGAATCGTCCTTGACCGATGAGCTGCTCGATTTGTCGACCCACGTGAAACAGACGACGCTCTGTTTCCGATCATCAGCCTTACTCGCCATGCTCCCGGCCGCGCTCAAAGTCAGTTATGACAAAGAGATAAAAGGCGAGGTGCTCCCGGAAGGGGTTCGGGCCGGTACACATTTGTCGGAATATCCGAAAGACGTCCAGTCCGTCATTCTCGATCTCGCCAAAAAAGGCGAGCTCTCGTTGTCGCCTGTATTAAAAGAAAAACGGACCGTGAAGACAGACCTCGTCATCGAACGATTGGATGCGAGTGTCGTTCCGGCCCGGGCGAAAAAGCAACAAGAAGCGATGCGTCTGCTTGAAGACGTGCCCCGCATGTATTGGTCGTCGCTCAGGCAAATCGGCCTGTCACGGGCACAGCTTCAAAAACTCGAGGCGCTCGGCGCCGTCCGGGTGACCGAGGTTGAATTGAATCGTGACCCGTACGCCTTGATTGAGCAAGTGACCGAGACGGTCGAGTTAAACGACAGTCAGACGGTCGCCGTGAGAGCGATTCGTGAAGCGGAGGCCGGGGAGACGCTGTTGTTGCATGGCGTGACAGGGAGCGGAAAGACTGAAGTATATCTCGAAGCGATTGGCCAAGTCGTCGATGAAGGCAGACAAGCGATTTTACTCGTCCCGGAAATCAGTTTGACCCCAATGATGGTGAAGCGATTCAAACGCCGTTTCGGGGACCGCGTCGCTGTGCTCCATAGCGCGCTTTCCCAAGGAGAGAAATACGACGAATGGCGTAAAATCAAGCGCCGTGAAGTCGACGTCGTCGTCGGGGCCCGTTCGGCCGTATTTGCCCCGCTCGAGAACATCGGGCTCATCATTTTAGATGAAGAGCATGAGACGACGTATAAGCAAGAAGAGAACCCGCGCTATCATGCGCGGGACGTGGCGATTTGGCGGGCCCGCTATCACGGCTGTCCGGTCGTGCTCGGCAGTGCGACACCGTCGCTCGAGTCGTATGCACGGGCGCAACGCGGCGTCTATCGCTATCTTCATTTGAAAGAGCGTTACGGTGGTAAGATGCCGCCGGTGCACATTATCGATATGCGGCGCGAACTCGCACGAGGCAACACGACGATGTTCTCGGAAGATTTGTTTGTCGCCATCAACGACCGCATCGCGAAAAAAGAACAATGTGTCATCTTGCTCAACCGGCGCGGGTTCACGACGTTCGTCATGTGTCGGGATTGCGGGGAGGGACTGACGTGCCCGCACTGTGCCGTCAACTTGACGTATCATCAACACGGCGATCGATTGAAGTGTCACTATTGTGGTTATGAGATGGGGATGCCATCCAAATGTCCATCGTGCGACAGTAAAAAAATTAAACAGTTCGGTACCGGTACCCAGAAAATCGAGACGGAGCTGCTCAACCGCATCCCGGACGCGAGAATCATCCGAATGGACCAAGACACGACGTCACGCAAAGGAGCGCATGAACAACTGCTGAAACGGTTCGAGGACGGCGAGGCCGACATCTTGCTCGGCACGCAAATGATTGCCAAAGGGCTCGACTTCCCGAACGTCACGCTCGTCGGGGTACTCGCGGCCGATGCGACGCTCGGCATGCCGGACTTTCGGGCGACCGAGCGCACGTTCCAACTCGTCACACAAGTGGCGGGCCGTGCCGGTCGAGGTAAGCTTCCGGGAGAGGCGTACGTCCAAACGTACAACCCGGAGCATTACGTCATCGAGACGGCGAGTGAACATGACTATGAAGCATTTTATGAGCAGGAGATGCGACTGCGGCAAGTCGGGACGCATCCACCGTATTGGTACGTCACGCTCGTCACGATCGCGGCCGAGAACCCGCTCGTCGCGCAGACCGAGGCCGAGCAGTTCGCCGAAGACTTTATGAACATGCACATCGACCAATCGCGATTGAACGGACCGATGCCGGCGCCGCTGTCAAAATTGAAAAATATGTATCGCTATCAGCTGTTCATCAAGACGAAACAGCCCGAGTCGCTCTATCCAGCGCTCGCCACGCTCCAACAGGCACGGGCGAAAGCGATAAGCAAAAAAGAATATCAATTGAGTATCGATGTAAATCCATACGTATTCATGTGAGGTGGAACTTGATGTATAAAGTAGTAGAAGTACCAAACGAGATTTTACGGGTCGTCTGTGAGCCGGTGACGAAGTTTGATAAAAAGTTGCGTCAAACGGTCGACCGTCTGTTCGACACGATGTACGAGTATGACGGGGTCGGCGTCGCCGCGCCGCAAGTGAACTTGAACCAACGTCTCGCCGTCGTCCATACGGATGACGAGACGGGACCGCTCGTCTTGATTAACCCGGAGATCATCGAGACGTCGGGTCAAGAAGTCGGGCTCGAAGGCTGTTTGAGCATTCCGGGTGAATTCGGTTTCGTCGAACGCCATGAGACGATTGTCATCAAGACACAAGATTTAAAAGGGCGCGAGCAGCGCGTGAAAGCGAGCGGTTTTTTCGCTCGAGCGATTCAACATGAGATTGACCACTTAGATGGTGTGTTGTTCACGGATAAGCTCGCCGTTCCGGATAAAGGGACGGACAAGCGAATCGTCTTCATGGGAACGCCGACATTCGCTGTGTCTGTACTTGAGCGCCTGCTCGAAGAAGGATACAATGTCGTAGGTGTCGTCTCCCAACCGGATAAACCGGTCGGCCGCAAACGTGAATTGAAACCGACACCGGTGAAAGCGTGTGCGCTTCGCCACGACATCCCGGTCCTGCAGCCAGAGAAAGTCCGTACGGATTACGCAGACATTCTCGCGCTCAAACCGGACTTGATCGTGACGGCCGCATATGGACAAATCGTCCCGACGGAGCTGTTAGAGGCACCGCCACACGGCGCCATCAACGTTCACGCTTCATTGCTACCAAAGTACCGCGGCGGGGCGCCGATTCATCAAGCGATTCTCGACGGAGAGCGCGAGACGGGCGTCACGATCATGTACATGGTCGATCAACTCGACGCTGGTGACATGATTGCGAATACGATCGTGCCAATCGAGGAGACGGATACGGTCGGCACACTGTTCGACAAGCTCGCCGTTTCTGGCTCTGACTTGTTGATTCGGACGCTACCGGCATTTTTTGGCAGGCTGGATTGAAGCAGTGCCGCAAGACGAGCAAGACGTCACGTTCGCGCCGAACATCAGTCGCGAGCGGGAAGCGCTCGACTGGACGCAATCGGGCGAAACGATTTACAACCATATCCGCGGGATGAACCCGTTCCCGACCGCCTATACGACGATTGCCGGAGAACGCGTCAAAGTGTTCGCGAGCGAGAAGACGACGGGCAGCGGGGAAGCGGGCACGATCGTCCGCCTCGAGGAGGACGGATTTGTCGTCGCGACCGGAAATGATGTCGCCATCAAAGTGACGTTGTTACAACCGGCTGGAAAAAAACAAATGGACGGTGCCACGTTCATGCGTGGA
>NZ_JNAA01000038.1:0-27015 GCF_000696055.1 Exiguobacterium sp. AB2 | reverse complement strand
AACCTTTGTTAAGTGCTGGAGAGTCAGATTTAACGACTTTCGATTTACGTCCTTTACGGACTAACTGGTTGATAGTAGGCATCTTTGAAGATCCTCCCTTCCTGAATTGTGCTATTTTCTAGACCCACCGACCCGGGTGGTTCATTTAAGGTCATAACGAAACGCTTTTACGAGGCGTAGGCATTCCATGACCTCGCAAAAACGTGAGTTATACCTTGAAAGTGGCAAAGATAGCAGCCAAATCCTTCCGAAGAAAGATCGGGTGACGTCCAAGTAGCTTGCCGACTGCTGGACACCGTTGTCTACGACAACAACCGATTGGCGGCACTAAATCATAGTAGCACCGCCAATGAATGCTGTCAAGACGTTTTTATTCCACTGTCGTGTCTTCGAGAGCGACTTCTGCCTTGTCCTCTTTGAGCTGGACATCGCGGTAAACCGGCATCCCTGTACCAGCAGGAACGAGCTTACCGATGATGACGTTCTCTTTGAGACCGAGGAGATAGTCACGCTTACCTTTGATGGCAGCGTCTGTCAACACGCGAGTCGTTTCTTGGAACGAAGCGGCCGAGAGGAACGAATCTGTCTCGAGCGACGCTTTCGTGATTCCGAGAAGGACCGGTTTGGCCGTCGCCGGGCTCTTGCCGTCGCGGAGAGCATCTTTACATGCCTCTTTGAAGACGCTGATATCGACGAGTGAACCTGGGAGAAGCGGCGTGTCACCTGATTCGATGACTTTGACGCGACGAAGCATTTGGCGAACCATGACCTCGACGTGCTTATCGCCGATTTCTACCCCTTGCATCCGGTATACTTTTTGAACTTCTTGGAGAAGATAGTTCTGAACACCCGATACACCACGGACGGTGAGCAATTCTTTCGGATCGATCGAACCTTCCGTGAAGACTTCCCCAGCATCGACCGTATCGCCGATTTGGACACGGAGACGTGCTCCGAACGGAATCGTGTACGAACGTGTTTCGCTGAGCCCTTCGACTGTGAGTTCACGCTTGTCGCGCGACTCGGTGAAGTCGATGACCGTACCCGGGATTTCCGAGATGACCGCTTGACCTTTCGGGTTACGGGCCTCGAATACCTCTTGGATACGCGGAAGACCTTGTGTGATATCATCTCCGGCTACACCACCTGTGTGGAAGGTACGCATCGTAAGCTGCGTTCCTGGCTCACCGATTGATTGCGCGGCGATGATTCCGACAGCTTCCCCGACTTCGACGTTCGAACCGGTCGCCAAGTTGCGTCCGTAACACTTCTTACATACGCCGTGTGACGTGTTACATGTGAAGGCAGTACGGATTTCAACGCGCTCAACGCCAGCATCGACGATTTCACGGGCAAGCTCTTCGGTGATGAGTTGGTTCTTCTCGACCATGACTTCTCCCGTTTCCGGATGTGCCACTGTCTCGAACGATGTACGGCCGACGAGGCGGTCATACAAGCTTTCGATTTCTTCCGTGCCTTCGCGGAGAGCGGCGACGCGGATTCCGCGGTCCGTTCCACAATCTTCTTCACGGATGATGACATCTTGGGCAACGTCGACGAGACGACGCGTCAAGTAACCTGAGTCAGCCGTCTTAAGGGCTGTATCGGCAAGACCTTTACGCGCACCGTGCGTCGAGATGAAGTACTCTTGAACCGTCAGTCCCTCACGGAACGACGATTTGATCGGAAGTTCGATGATGCGGCCAGATGGAGCGGCCATCAAACCACGCATCCCTGCGAGCTGCGTGAAGTTGGACGCGTTACCACGGGCACCAGAATCAGACATCATGAAGATCGGGTTCAAGCGGTTGAGGGATTTCATCAAGCGTGACTGAATCTCATCTTTCGCTTCGTTCCACGACCGGACGACACGCTCATAGCGCTCATCTTCAGTGATGAGACCACGGCGGAACGATTTCATGATTTGGTCGACTTGTTTCTGTGCTTCATCGAGGATTTCTTGTTTATCCGGAAGAACGATGATGTCCGAGATCCCGACCGTCACACCCGCTTTTGTCGAGTGTTTGAAGCCGAGGTCTTTCATCCGGTCAAGCATGCGGCTTGTTTCAGTCGTTTCAAACTTCTGGAACACTTCCGCGATGACTTTTCCAAGGAATCCTTTTTTGAACGGCTCGACGAGTGGACGTGCGGCGATTTCTTCCGCGACGTTCGCACCTTTGTCGATGAAGTACTTGTCAGGTGTTGCTTCCTGCAAGTTTTCCATTGACGGCTCGTTCAAGTATGGGAACGTGTTCGGCAAGATTTCGTTAAAGATCATCTTTCCGACCGTCGTGATCAATAGTTTCTCATTTTGTTCGTCAGTGAACGTCGGGTTGTTGAGTGTCCGCGCCGGAACCGCCACACGCGAGTGCAAGTGGACGTAACCGTTTTGGTACGCGATGAGTGCTTCGTTGACGTTCGACATGATCTTCCCTTGACCGATGGCATCGTCGCGCTCAAGCGAGATGTAGTAGTTACCGAGGACCATATCCTGCGATGGTGTAACGACTGGTTTTCCATCTTTCGGGTTCAAAATGTTTTGTGCTGCGAGCATGAGAAGACGAGCTTCCGCTTGCGCTTCTGCAGAAAGTGGTACGTGAACCGCCATTTGGTCACCATCGAAGTCGGCGTTGTAAGCCGTACATACGAGCGGGTGAAGGCGAATCGCGCGACCTTCGACGAGAATCGGTTCGAAAGCTTGAATCCCTAGGCGGTGAAGCGTCGGGGCACGGTTCAAGAGAACCGGATGCTCACGGATGACTTCTTCGAGGACGCCCCAGATTTCTGGTTGCATCTTCTCAATCTTACGTTTGGCGTTCTTGATGTTCGACGCGATGCCGCGACCGACGAGTTCTTTCATCACGAACGGCTTAAAGAGTTCGAGTGCCATCTCTTTCGGGAGACCACACTGGTACATCTTCAAGTTTGGTCCAACGACGATAACCGAACGTCCTGAGTAGTCGACCCGTTTACCAAGAAGGTTTTGACGGAAACGACCCTGTTTCCCTTTCAACATGTGTGAAAGTGATTTGAGCGGACGGTTACCAGGACCTGTGACCGGACGTCCACGACGACCGTTATCAATCAAAGCGTCAACCGCTTCTTGAAGCATACGCTTCTCGTTTTGCACGATGATGTTCGGCGCGCCGAGGTCGAGCAAACGTTTGAGACGGTTGTTACGGTTGATGACACGACGATATAAATCGTTCAAGTCCGATGTCGCGAAGCGTCCACCGTCGAGCTGCACCATCGGGCGAAGCTCTGGCGGGATGACAGGAAGTACTTCAAGGATCATCCAGTCTGGATTGTTCCCTGACGTGAAGAATGCATCGAGCACTTCAAGACGTTTAATCGCACGTGTACGACGTTGGCCTTGAACCGTCTTCAATTCTTCGCGGAGTTCTCCGACTTCCTTCTCGAGTTGTACGTCTTTAAGGAGTGTCCGAATCGCTTCCGCACCCATGTCTGCTTTGAAGTCGCTACCGTATTTCTCGCGGTAGAGACGGAATTCTTTTTCCGAGAGGAGTTGCTTCTTCTCGAGCGGTGTGTCACCTGGCTCGGTCACGACGTACGACGCGAAGTAAATGACTTCTTCGAGCGCACGTGGTGACATGTCGAGCACAAGCCCCATCCGGCTTGGAATTCCTTTGAAGTACCAGATATGCGAAACCGGTGCCGCGAGCTCGATATGGCCCATACGCTCGCGACGCACTTTCGCTTTCGTCACTTCAACGCCACAGCGGTCACAAATGACTCCTTTATAACGGATTCGTTTGTATTTCCCGCAGTAACATTCCCAGTCTTTCGTCGGACCGAAGATTCGTTCACAGAACAATCCGTCCTTCTCTGGTTTAAGTGTACGATAGTTGATTGTTTCCGGCTTTTTGACTTCCCCGTAAGACCACGAACGGATCTTCTCCGGTGAAGCCAAGCCGATTTTCATATATTCAAATCGATTAACATCTACCAAGGGGCCGACCTCCCTTTTCGCCTTATTCCTCTTCCGTAACAGTCGGTTGAACGACTTGTTCTAACGCCGATGTTGCGTTCGGGATGTTGTCGTCATCTTCATCTTTCATTTCGACTTCTTCATCGTCCGCAGACATCATCTTGACTTCCATACCGAGTGCTTGAAGCTCTTTGATCAAGACGCGGAACGATTCAGGAACGCCCGCTTTCGGAACGCTCTCGCCTTTCACGATCGCTTCGTATGCTTTCACACGACCGACCGTGTCATCCGACTTGATTGTCAAGATTTCTTGGAGCGTGTAGGCTGCGCCGTACGCTTCAAGTGCCCAAACTTCCATCTCACCGAAGCGCTGTCCACCGAACTGTGCTTTACCACCGAGCGGTTGTTGCGTGACGAGTGAGTATGGTCCAGTCGAACGAGCGTGAAGTTTATCATCAACCATGTGCGCGAGTTTGATCATGTACATGACACCGACCGAGACGCGGTTATCGAACGGTTCACCAGTACGCCCGTCGTAGAGACGAGTCTTGGCATCCTTGTCCATTCCAGCTTCTTCAATCGTTGCCCATACGTCTTCCTCACGCGCACCATCGAATACAGGTGTCGCCACTTTAATGCCGAGCTTCTTCGCCGCCATCCCAAGGTGGAGTTCGAGTACCTGACCGATGTTCATACGCGATGGTACACCAAGTGGGTTAAGCATGATGTCAATTGGTGTGCCGTCTGGCATGTATGGCATATCTTCTTCTGGGAGAATGCGCGAGATAACACCTTTGTTACCGTGACGTCCCGCCATCTTATCCCCTTCGTGAATCTTACGTTTTTGAACGATGTAGACACGAACCATTTGGTTTACGCCTGGTGAGAGCTCGTCACCGTTTTCACGGTCGAACACTTTGACGTCCAAGATGATGCCGTCGCCGCCGTTAGGTACACGGAGTGACGTATCACGGACTTCACGTGCCTTCTCACCGAAGATCGCGTGCAAGAGACGCTCTTCCGCCGTCAATTCCGTCACACCTTTAGGCGTCACTTTACCGACGAGGATATCGCCATCCTTGACTTCCGCACCGATGCGGATGATCCCACGATCGTCCAAATTGCGAAGTGCGTCATCCCCGACGTTTGGAATATCACGTGTGATTTCCTCAGGTCCGAGTTTCGTGTCGCGTGACTCTGATTCGTACTCTTCGATATGAATCGACGTGTACACATCATCTTTCACGAGACGCTCACTCATGATGATCGCATCCTCATAGTTGTAACCGTCCCATGTCATGAAGGCGACGACGACGTTACGGCCGAGCGCGAGCTCACCCATATCCATCGACGGACCGTCAGCAAGGATTTCTCCTTTTTCGACACGGTCGCCAGCAGCGATGATCGGCTTCTGGTTGTAGCATGTCCCTTGGTTCGAACGGACATATTTTTGAAGTTTGTAGCGGTCGAGGTCACCTGAAACTTCAGACCCGTTCACGTCAGACGTGCGACGGACCAAGATTTCACGTGCTGTGACACGCTCGACGACACCTGGGAACTTGGCGATAATCGCGGCTCCAGAGTCTTTCGCTGACACGTACTCCATACCAGTCCCGATAATCGGTGAATCCGGTTGGAGAAGCGGTACAGCCTGACGTTGCATGTTCGCTCCCATGAGGGCACGGTTCGAGTCATCATTCTCAAGGAACGGGATACATGCCGTCGCTGCAGAAACAACCTGTTTCGGCGAAACGTCCATGTAATCGACTCGGCTCGGCTCAACTGACAAGTTTTGTCCGCGGAAGCGGCAAAGAACTTGTGCGTCGGCAAAGTGACCGTCTTCCGTGAGCGGCATGTTCGCCTGGGCGACGACGTAGAGATCTTCTTCATCCGCCGTCATATATTGAATCTCGCCTGTGACGAGACCAGTTTCCGGGTCAACACGACGGTACGGCGCTTCGATGAACCCGTACTCGTTTACTTTCGCATAAGACGAAAGTGAGTTGATGAGTCCGATGTTCGGTCCTTCTGGTGTTTCGATTGGACACATCCGACCGTAGTGCGAATAGTGAACGTCTCGAACTTCGAAGCCGGCACGCTCACGCGTCAAACCACCCGGTCCAAGTGCAGACAGACGACGCTTGTGCGTCAATTCTGCGAGCGGGTTCGTTTGGTCCATGAACTGTGACAACTGCGAGCTACCGAAGAACTCTTTCAGTGATGCAATCACCGGGCGAATGTTGATGAGCGCCTGAGGTGTGATCGCGTTTTGATCTTGAATCGACATCCGTTCTTTTACGACACGTTCCATCCGCGAGAGACCGATGCGGAATTGGTTTTGGAGAAGCTCTCCGACTGAACGAAGACGACGATTTCCTAAGTGGTCGATGTCATCTGTTGTTCCGACTTCGTGAAGTAAGTTGAAGAAGTAGTTGATCGATGCGATGATATCGGCCGGTGTGATATGTTTCACGCTACGGTCGATATTGCCGTTACCGATAATGTTCAAAATACGCTCTCCGTCTGGGTCATCCGGTGAGATGACTTTAATCGACTGAAGACCGAACGGTTCACCTTCCGCGACGCCGCCTGTCGGCTCTGCGTCCATGTAGCCAAGGCCGTTCTCCAAATGCGGGAGGACGCGGTCAAGGTTACGACGGTCGAGTACCGTGCCAGCCTCTGCGATCACTTCGCCTGTTTCCGGGTCAACGAGCGTTTCCGCCAACTTTTGTCCGAACAAGCGATTCTTTAGATGAAGCTTTTTGTTCATCTTATAGCGACCAACGTTTGCGAGGTCATAGCGTTTCGGGTCGAAGAAACGTGAGACGAGAAGTGATTTCGCGTTCTCAACCGTTGGTGGCTCACCAGGGCGGAGACGCTCATAAATCTCAATCAATGCTTTTTCTGTCGACTCGGTGTTATCTTTTTCAAGGGTGTTACGAAGATATTCGTCGTCGCCTAAAAGGTCGATAATTTCTTGGTCCGTGCCGAATCCGAGCGCACGCAACAACACCGTTACCGGGATTTTGCGGGTACGGTCGATACGGACATACACGATATCTTTGGCATCTGTTTCGAGCTCGAGCCATGCCCCACGGTTCGGGATGACGGTCGCGCCGAAACCACGCTTACCATTTTTATCGAGCTTCGAGTTGTAATAAACGCTCGGTGAACGAACAAGCTGAGAAACGATGACGCGCTCGGCGCCGTTAATGATAAACGTTCCTGACTCTGTCATGAGCGGGAAATCACCCATGAACACTTCTTGCTCTTTCAATTCACCTGTTTCTTTGTTTTGCAGACGTACTTTTACGCGAAGTGGCGCAGAGTAAGTAACGTCTCGCTCCTTCGACTCATCGATCGAGTACTTCGGCTCGCTGAGCGAGTAATCGATGAACTCGAGTACGAGGTTTCCTGTGAAGTCAGAGATTGGTGAAATGTCCGTGAACATCTCTTTCAATCCTTCACGCAAGAACCACTCATACGAAGCAGTTTGAATTTCAATCAAATTCGGAAGCTCTAATACCTCACTGATACGGGCAAAGCTTCTTCTCTGACGGTGACGACCGTACTGAACAAGTTGACCAGTCAACTGATTCACCTCGCAGACCCCCAATTCTTTAGCGAATTTTTCGGGCGTAATAATCGAACATTGTCATTGAATGTCGCTCTTTTTTCGCGTCTAAAAAGCGGCAAACGCGGCAGTTCCAAGCGAATTCCATTCCAATGGCATTTTATAATGTTAGCATATACGTTATAGCGAGTCAACAAGACTTCGCCGTTTGTCAAGACCGAATTGCCCGGAAAATGAAATAGCCTTTTTCCTTCGCAAGCGTCTCGACATGACCAAACACGTCTTCAAGCAACTTCTTCGCAGAAGGTGCTCCTTGTTTCTTTTGAATGACGACATAGAGCGCGCCACCGCTCACAAGGTGATCGTACGCATCCCGAAGGATCGTATGGACCACTTGTTTACCGGCGCGAATCGGTGGATTGGTCACGATGGCCGCGAACCGTTCCTCTCCGACCGCATCGTAAGCATGACTGAGTCGCGTCTCAATCGTCACTCCGTTCTGGGTGGCGTTTTGTTCGGACAAAGCGAGCGCCCGCTCGTTCACGTCGACGAGGAGCGCTTCCCGCCCAGAGGCGTCGGCAAGCGAGATCCCCATAGGACCGTAACCACAGCCGACATCTAAAATGCGGCCCGAAACGACAGGCACTTCAAATGACTCGATTAAGAGACGTGACCCAAAATCGACCGATCCTTTCGAGAACACGCCGCGGTCCGAGGTGAAGCGATACGTCTTCCCTCGCAACTCATACGACCACGTCTCAGGGGCACTTTTCGAACTCGGATCGTTCGTATAGTAATGATCTCCCATGCGTTGAACCTCCTAACCCAATCTTCAAGGAAATAAAAGAAGCTCGCCACGGCGAGCTTCTATAGGTTGTGAAGTAAAAGTTGGATTACTTAACTTCAACAGTTGCGCCAGCTTCTTCAAGCTTAGCTTTAACTGCGTCAGCGTCTTCTTTCGAAACGCCTTCTTTGACTGGAGCTGGAGTTCCGTCAACGAGTGCTTTCGCTTCTTTAAGACCGAGGCCTGTAAGTTCACGAACCGCTTTGATGACGTTGATTTTACCAGCGCCAGCGTTTGTGAGGATTACGTCGAATTCAGTTTGCTCTTCAGCTGCTGCTGCGCCTGCACCTGCAACTGCTACTGGAGCTGCTGCTGATACGCCGAATTCTTCTTCGATTGTTTTTACGAGTTCGTTAAGTTCGAGAACCGTCATTGATTTGAGGTCTTCGATGAATTGCTCTTTGTTGAAAGCCATTATGGTTTTCCTCCTTTGATGTTGTAAACATGTTTAGTTACGCTACGCGACAAAAATTAAGCAGACTGCTCTTCTTTTTGTTCTGCGATTGCGTTTGTTGCGACTGCGAGCCCACGGATTGGAGCTTGAAGTACGCTGAGAAGCATCGAGAGAAGACCTTCGCGTGATGGAAGTTCTGCAAGAGCTTTCACTTCTTCAAGTGAAGTTACTTTGCCTTCGATGATTCCGCCTTTGAGTTCGAGCGCTTTGTGCTCTTTCGAGAAGTCGTTCAAGATCTTCGCTGGAGCAACAACGTCTTCTTTCGAGAACGCGACTGCTGTAGGACCTGTGAAGACTTCGTCAAGACCATCAAAACCAGACTGAGTAGCCGCGCGGCGAAGAAGTCCGTTTTTGTATACTTTGAACTCGATTCCAGCGTCACGGAGTGATTTACGGAGTGTAGTCACTTCTTCTACTGTAAGTCCACGGTAGTCAACAACGATTGTTCCAACGCTCGCTTGCATTTTCTCAGCGATTTCATCGACGAGTGCCGATTTCTGAGCTACGATTTTTTCGCTTGCCATGTGTTTGCACCTCCTAGTCATTTCTTGTACCGGACGAGAGGCTGCTCTTCAAAAAGAAATCCCTCGTATGAAGACATACGAGGGCGTAATTGTTTGAAAGTAAACCTGTGACAACAGGCTCAAGTTCGAGCAAAGACACCTCGGAAGGGTTTACGGACCGATGTCCACCTTCTGTCTGCGGTAATCCAACATATTCGGTTGAACGTGTCTTACTTTAACAGCGGTATCACACGTTGTCAACAGTTTATTTCAAGTAGATTACTTGATGAAGTCGGCAGTCGCAACACGGATTCCAGGACCCATTGTTGACGAAAGCGCGATGTTTTTGAGGTAAGTTCCTTTTGCAGTAGCAGGCTTCACCTTCATGAGTGTCTCGATGATTGTCTCGATGTTCTCAGAGAGTTTCGTTGCTTCAAACGACTTCTTACCAACTGGTACGTGGATGTTACCGGCTTTGTCAACGCGGTACTCTACTTTACCAGCTTTGATGTCAGCGATTGCTTTCTCGACATCAAACGTAACTGTGCCTGTTTTCGGGTTAGGCATGAGGCCTTTTGGTCCGAGAACGCGACCGAGTTTACCAACTTCACCCATCATGTCAGGTGTCGCAACGATGACATCGAAGTCGAACCATCCTTGTTGAATTTTCGTGATGAACTCAGAGTCACCGACATAGTCAGCGCCAGCTGCTTCAGCTTCTTTAGCTTTTTCGCCTTTTGTGAAGACGAGAACTTTTTGTGTTTTACCAGTACCGTGTGGAAGTACAACGGCACCGCGGATTTGTTGGTCTGCTTTCTTTGGATCTACGCCGAGACGTACAGCCACTTCGATTGTTTCATCGAACTTAGCAGTAGCAGTTTTTTGAACGAGTTCAACCGCTTCAGCGAGGTCGTAAGACTTCGTGCGATCAACAAGCTTCGCTGCTTCTTGGTGTTTTTTACCCATGATTCTTTTCCTCCTTGTGGTTAGCGGAATTTCCTCCCACATAATGAAGGGATTGAGGGTGAGTACAATATTCACCGTCAATCCCAGAGACTAATCAATTAGTCTTCGATTACAATACCCATACTGCGCGCAGTACCTTCAACCATAAGCATCGCTGTTTCTACAGACGACGCGTTAAGGTCAGGCATTTTAAGTTCAGCGATTTCGCGAACTTTATCACGCTTAATCGTTGCTACTTTCTTACGGTTCGGTTCACCAGAACCGCTCTCGATACCAGCAGCTTTCTTCAAAAGAACTGCAGCTGGTGGAGTTTTCGTAATGAATGTAAACGAACGATCTTCGTATACCGTAATGACTACAGGAATAATCAATCCGGCTTGGTCTTGTGTACGAGCGTTGAACTCTTTACAGAATCCCATGATGTTAACACCTGCTTGACCAAGTGCTGGTCCTACTGGTGGTGCTGGGTTAGCTTTACCAGCTGGGATTTGAAGTTTAACGAGTTTAGTAACTTTTTTCGCCACGAGACACACCTCCTTAAGTCTAAAATGTGGTTTCTTGGACGTTGTGCGCCCTCCCACTCAATCTATTAGGTCGAGTTTGTACCGAAATAAAGCACAACATCAAACATTTCCGATTGTACCATCCGTTTCCGAAGATGGCAAGTGGGTTTAGTTAATTTTCTGAACTTGTTCGAAATCAAGCTCGATTTTCGTTTCGCGGCCGAACATGTCGACGACGACTTTGAGCTTCTCTTTGTCAGCTTCGATTTCATCAATCGTCCCTTCAAAGTTCTCGAACGCGCCTTCTTTGACACGGACGAGATCGCCGAGCTCGTAGTTGTAACGGTCTTTCTTCTCGATGAGGCCCATCTGTGAAAGCACGTTCGTCACTTCGTCCGGTTGAAGCGGGATCGGCTTGGCGCCGCCACCCGTCGAACCGAGGAAGCCTGTGACGTTCGGTGTGTTCCGAACGACGTACCATGAATCGTCCGTCATGATCATCTCGACGAACACGTAGCCCGGGAAGTTTTTCACTTCACGTTCTTTAATCTTCTTCTCGCCACTTTTAAGCGTGACTTCTTCTTGCGTTGTTTCAGTCGGAACGAGGACGCGGAAAATTTTATCTTCCATGTTCATCGAACCGATTCGACGCTCTAGGTTTTCTTTGACGTTGTTCTCAAAGCCAGAATACGTCTGGACAACAAACCATTGTTTCTCCACGGCTTTCACCTCTTTCCTTAGTTAATCAATAAGTTGACGAGATAGCTGACACCAGTATCCACGCCAAACACGAACAAGCCAATCACGACGACGGTCGCGATGACTGTGATGGTATATTTCGTGAGCTCTTTACGAGTCGGCCAACTCGTTTTCTTTAGCTCTTTCCATACATCACGCAAAAAGTTCATGGTAGCTTCCTCCTACATTGAATGCCAATTGACGTTACTTTGATTCTCGGTGCACCGTATGCGCATTGCAACGACGGCAGAACTTGTTCAGTTCAAGGCGTGTCGCCACGTCATCACGTTTCGTCGTCGAGTAAACGCGTGATCCGCAAGTTGCACAGGCGAGACTTACTTTCTTTGCCATTCATAAGCGCCCCTTTCGACGGCTCTCCTACTAAAAAAGAGCGAAAAAAAAACGCCTCCTGTAAAATGGCGTCTACGGACAAGGCGCTGCCTTAAAAGTATCACATAGGAGGCGTGGGGTCAATATCGGTTAACTCGTCAACGTCTTCACATCGACGTGACGTTCAAACTTCTTCTTCACACGCTGCAAGGCGTTATCAATCGATTTGACGTGACGATCGAGGTCGTCCGAGATCTCTTGGTACGAGCGGCCATCCAAATAAAGCCGAAGCACTTTTCGTTCCAAGTCGCTAAGCAACTCATCCATCTTTTCTTCCATGAACAACTGGTCTTCCCGCGTGACAAGCAGTTCTTGTGGGTCGGTCGGATGCGGGGGCAAGATGACGTCAAGCAACGTGCGGTCTGACTCATCGTCAAAAATCGGTTTATCAAGTGACACGTATGAATTGAGCGGAATGTGCTTTTGTCGCGTGGCCGTCTTAATCGCCGTAATCATTTGACGCGTGATACACATCTCGGCAAAGCTTTTGAATGAGGCGAGCCGCTCGTCGCGGTAATCCCGAACCCCTTTATAAAGCCCGATCATCCCTTCTTGGACGATGTCCTCGTGATCGGCTCCAATCAAGAAGTACGACCGTGCTTTCGCTCGCACGAAATAACGATAGCGCTCAATCAGAAATTCTAACGCATCGCTATCCCCTTCGTTGCGCGCGAGCAAGACGAGCTCTTCGTCCGACATGTTTTCAAACTGTTCGTATGGCCATCCGTTCATGTTTCATACCCCCCGGCAATTGATGATGAACTATGCAAGTTTGTGACCTCATTATAGACAGCAGAGAAAACGACCGTCAAACAAAATTCTAAAAATTCCGTCAATTACAATTCGTGTAACGCATACATCTATTAGTATACAACATTTCCTTTCAAAAAAATGTCAAATTAAAAACAAAGACGAGTTCATTTGATGAACTCGTCCGTGACGTGCGTCACCGTCTCATTTACGTCGACGCATTTCTTCCAATCGGGCTCGCACTTCCGGCGAGAGATCGATCGTTTTTCGGTTGGACCGGTCTTGTTTGAGCGCCGATCGCTCTTGTTCGATTAACAGCTGGGCGTGCTTCCAGTCCTTCAACAGTTCGGTCGCCGGGACGCGAAGCGCTCCTTGACCGAAGATGACCCATTGCTCCGTAAAGTCGTTCGTCGCCACGAACAGTGTGACGAGACGGTTGTCGACGAGCTCATGCGCCCGACGCTCAATCCATTCATCTGCCGTCTCGTTCTCTTTCGTATAGATGATCGCGACCCGGCTCTGCGTCGCTTTCGACTCGCGACCATAGCGCATATGGGCGTCGAAGACGATTGTCACTTCCCGACCGGTGACGGCTTGATACTCGGCCATCGCTTCAATGAGGTCGTTTCTCGCTTTGTCGAAGTCGATTTCGCGTAACTTCCGAAGATGTGGCCACGCTCCGATAATGTTATAGCCGTCAACGAGTAGAAGTTCCCGCTTTTTCACACTCATGACAGCGGATGGCGGGTGCGATGCACTTCATACAAGAGAAGCGCAGCTGCGACCGAGGCGTTGAGCGACGTCACATGACCAACCATCGGCATATGGACGAGGAAGTCACACGTCTCCCGTACGAGTCGGCTCATCCCCTTGCCTTCACTACCGATGACGACGACGAGCGGCATGTTGCCATCGAGGCGGCGATAGTCTTGGCTCTCGCTCGCGTCAGTCCCGACGACCCACAACCCTTTCTCTTTCAACTCTTCGAGCGTTCGCGTCAAATTCGTGACGCGCGCGACCGGGATGTACTCGATTGCGCCCGTTGATGCTTTCGCGACCGTTTGCGTCAACCCGACCGAACGACGTTTCGGGATGATAATCCCGTGGGCGCCGACAGCGTCCGCCGTCCGTAAAATCGAGCCAAGGTTGTGCGGGTCTTCAAGCTCATCGAGCAAGATGAAGAGCGGTGTCTCCCCTTTTGATTCAGCTAGCGCGAACATGTCTTCAATCGACTTATACTCGTATGCCGCGACGGCCGCGACGACACCTTGGTGGTGTTCACTGCCGGCCATCTTCTCGAGTTTCGTTTTCGGGACGAATGACACTTGTACCGACGCTTCGTTCGCCATCGCGATGATTTGGGCGAGTGGCCCTTTTTGTTGGCCTTCCATGATGAAGACTTTGTTCATGTCGCGCCCGCTCCGGAGCGCCTCCATGACCGGGTTACGCCCGTATAGGAAGTCGATCCCTTCTTCCATCACGTCGACTTCTTGATAATCCGGTCGTTCTAACTTTTGTCGTTTCGGGCGGTCGTCACTACGTGGACGATCGAATGAACGTTTATCGCGCGACTTGCCTCCTTCATGTCGTTTCGGGTTGCTCGGTTTCGAGCCAAATGAACGCTTGTTCGATGAGTTCTTCAAGACGATCCCTTCTTTCTGTAAGGTAGATGTAACCAATCAGTGCCTCGAACGCGGTCGAGTAACGATACGTATGGACGTCCGTCCGCTTCGGAATCGAACCGGACTTGGCGTTTCGCCCACGCCGCACGACCGCCTGTTCTTCTTCCGAGAGCACGTTCGTCTCGAGCCAGTGGGTGACGACGCCTGCTTGCGACGAGGCATTGACGTAACGGATGGCCCCACGGTGTAAATCGTTCGGTCGCGTCAAGCCCCGCTCGAGCAATCGTTTCCGCACCGCCATCTCATAGACGACGTCGCCCATATATGCGAGCGCGAGTGCGTTCAGTTGGGCCGGGTTCACACTCATAGACGCTTCCACCGGACGCCTTGCGCCGTATCTTCAAGTTGAATCTGTTGTTGTTTCAGAAGGTCACGAATCTCGTCCGCACGGGCAAAGTTTCGTTCTGCACGGGCTGTGTCACGTTCTTGAATCAATTGATCGATTTCTGCATCTAACAACTCTTTCTCTTCCGACAACGTCAAACCGAGGACACCCGTCAACTCGTCAAACAAGTTGATGACGTGCTCTAGCGTCTCTTTTGAGACGTGGTTCGCTTTGGCGTAAATGTTCGCTTCTCTCGCCAAGTCGAACAGCACGGTGACGGCGTTGGCCGTATTGATGTCATCATCCATCGCCTCAATAAATGTCGACTTGATGCCAGCAAGCTTACGCTCCATCGCCTCACTCGGCTCTTCTAAGCCGACCGTGACTGACAACCGGTGCTCGACGTTGTGATACGCCTCCTTGATTCGGTCCCACCCGTTCGCTGCTTGTTCGATTAGCTCCCGGCTATAGTTGATTGGATGACGATAATGCACCGATAGCATGAAGAAGCGGAGCACCATCGCATCGACTTCTTTGAGCGCCTCATGGACGAGCAAGAAATTCCCGAGCGATTTGGACATCTTCTCGTTCTCGATATTGATGAAGCCGTTGTGGAGCCAATAGTTGGCGAACTTCGTATGGTTGCACGCCTCGGACTGGGCGATTTCGTTCTCATGGTGCGGGAACTTCAAATCGTGACCGCCCGCATGGATATCAATCGTCTTGCCGAGATGCTTTTTCGCCATCGCCGAGCACTCGATGTGCCAGCCCGGACGCCCTTGTCCCCATGGACTCTCCCAAGCCGGTTCTCCCGATTTCGCCGCTTTCCATAAGACGAAGTCGAGCGGATCTTCTTTCTTCTCGCCGACGTCGACGCGCGAGCCGGCCCGCAAGTCTTCAATCGACTGCTGACTGAGCTTGCCGTACTCGTCAAATTTACGGGTGCGGAAATAGACGTCACCTTCGGACGCGTACGCATACCCTTCCGTCTCTAAGTTCCGGATAAACTCGATGATGTCTTCCATCGTGTCAGTGACGCGCGGATGCACATCGGCCGGTTGGACGTTGAGCGCCCCTGTATCGGCCAAATACGCTTCGATGTAGCGGTTCGTCAGCGTCGAGACGTCTTCACCGAGCTCGTTCGCGGCCCGGATGATTTTATCGTCGACGTCCGTGAAGTTCAAAACGTACTTCACATCATAGCCGCGATACGTCAAATAGCGACGGACCGTGTCGAATGCGATCGCTGGTCGGGCGTTCCCGACGTGGATATAGTTATAGACGGTCGGCCCGCACACGTACATCGACACTTTCCCTGGTACGATTGGGACGAACGGTTCCTTTTTATTCGTGAGGCTGTTGTAAAACTGAATCATGTGTCTTCTCCTCCATCCGTTTCTCTAAAGAAGCTAACTTTTTCTCTAATTGTTCGACCGCGTTCTCGAGTCGCTCTTGGCATTCTCGGTCTGGGTCCGGGAAGCGATGATCGAGGTCGTGTTGTTTGACCCGCTCACCGTTTCGGATGACGACACGACCCGGAATTCCGACGACCGTCGAGTCCGACGGCACGTCTTTTAAGACGACGGAACTCGCTCCGATTTTGACGCAATCGCCAATCGTGATATTGCCGAGCACTTTCGCACCTGCCGAAATCAACACGTCATTCCCGATCGTCGGGTGACGCTTTCCTTTCTCTTTTCCCGTTCCGCCGAGCGTCACGCCTTGATAAATCGTGACATTGTTACCGATGATGGCCGTCTCGCCAATGACGATGCCAAAACCATGGTCGATAAACAGACGTTCGCCGATGACGGCGCCCGGGTGAATTTCTACCCCAGTCAACCAACGGCTCGTCTGCGCAATCAATTTCGCGACGAGCTTCACGTTCCGTTTCCATAGGCCGTGTGCGATACGGTGCGCCCAGAGCGCATGCAGTCCCGGATACGTTAAAACGACCTCCGCTTTTGACCGCGCGGCCGGGTCAAGCTCGAGCACGTTTTGAATATCGGCCCGTACACTTTTCCAAAATCCCATAATTGTTCTCCTTTTCCATATCAAAAACAAAGACGCCCCTGTGCCAAGGCACAGAGACGCCGTAAGCGCGGTTCCACTCTGTTTGGGAAACTTCCCCTCTCAAGTCTCGTTAACGCCGAGTCGCGGTCCCGACTACGTATCGCCGGAACGGCTCCGAGGTGCACTTCGACGGGGGACGCTTCTAGAACTTCCAGCCTTGGTTCTAGTCTCTGTTAAGTGTCAATCCGCTTACTTTCCTCATCATTGCCTTTAAGCTAATAAAGTTGAGAGACGTGCCAAGACACGCTCTTTTCCAATCAATGCGATTGCATTTGGAAGCTCTGGTCCGTGCGTCTGCCCTGTCGTCGCGACACGGATCGGCATGAACAAGTTCTTTCCTTTTTGACCG
Source organism: Exiguobacterium sp. AB2 (assembly GCF_000696055.1). Lineage (NCBI taxonomy): Bacteria > Bacillati > Bacillota > Bacilli > Caryophanales > Exiguobacterium > Exiguobacterium sp. AB2. The sequence continues at coordinate 9,915 of NZ_JNAA01000038.1, read as the reverse complement.
GTCGCTTTTTGTGTCGCTTTCGTCGCGGCTTTAATCGCTTCCGGTGTGAAATCTTCGATCTGTTCGAGTTGCGCCTTGAATTCAGCCAAGACGCTCGGTACCGCCTCACCGGCAAGCACCGCGTTCGCCTCTTCGTCATACTCGACTTCGTCTTTAAAGAACAAGTCCGTCAACGCGACGATCTCAGCGCCGTGCGTCATCTGTTCTTTATAGAGCGCGATGAGCGCTGTCGCCCAATCCGCTTCTTCCATCGAGAGCGCTTCTGGTAAACGGCCCGCTTCTTGTAAGAATGGTAAACTGAGTGCCACCACTTCGTCAAGCGAAGCCTGTTTCATGTAGACACTGTTGATCCACGCGAGCTTCTGTTGATCAAACACGGCCGGGCTCTTCGAGAGTCGACCCGCGTCGAACATGTCGATGAACTGTTGTTTCGTGAAGATCTCTTCTTCACCGACCGGCGACCAGCCGAGAAGCGAGATGAAGTTGAAGAGCGCTTCCGGGATGTATCCGAGATCGGCATATTGCTCGATGAACTGAATGATTGACTCATCACGCTTCGAGAGTTTCTTATGGTTCTCATTGAAAATGAGCGTCATATGCCCGAACGTCGGGTACTCCCAGCCGAGCGCGTCATAGACCATCATCTGTTTCGGTGTGTTGGCGATGTGGTCGTCGCCCCGTAACACGTGACTGATCTTCATCAAGTAGTCATCGATGACGACCGCAAAGTTGTAAGTCGGAATCCCGTCTTGTTTGACGATGACCCAATCACCGAAGTCTTTCGCTTCAAACGAGACGTCACCTTTGACGACATCATGCCATTTGTACGTGACGCCCTCAGGCACACGGATGCGAATCGACGGCTTGCGACCTTCCGCTTCGAATGCGGCCTGCTCCTCAGCGCTCAAGTTGCGATGGGCACCCGAATAACGCGGCGCTTCGCCGCGCGCGATTTGTGCTTCGCGCTCTGCCTCGAGTTCTTCCGACGTCATATAGCACTTATAGGCGAGTCCATTCTCCATCAACTCGTTCACATGTTTGTTGTAGAGGTCGAGTCGCTCCATTTGGAAGTAAGGGCCGTAGTCACCACCGCGGCCTGGACCTTCGTCCCAATCGATTCCAAGCCATTCAAGATACTTCATCTGACTTTCGACACCGTTCTCAACGTTCCGTTTTTGATCGGTATCCTCGATTCGGAGGATCATCTTCCCGCCGGCGTGGCGAGCATATAAATAATTGAATAGCGCGGTCCGGGCGTTCCCGATATGAAGGTGACCCGTCGGACTTGGCGCATAGCGTACACGCACTTCACTCATACTATTTCCACCTTTCTTCTCTTCTGCCCAAATAGTATACCACTTTTGTCAAGCACGGTTGAGCAGGATGACCGCCTGGGCAGCAATTCCTTCTTCTCGTCCCGTGAAGCCGAGCTGTTCCGTCGTCGTCGCCTTTACGTTCACTTGGCTGATGTCAGCCTCAAGCAACTCAGCAATGACCGCTCGCATGTCATCGATATATGGACGAAGTTTTGGCCGCTGTGCCATGACCGTCGCATCGACGTTTCCAAGGACGTACCCTTCTGCTTTCACGAGTTGCCAGACGTGTTGAAGCAACACTTTCGAATCGGCATCTTTAAAAGCTGGGTCCGTGTCCGGAAAATGCTTGCCGATATCTCCGGCTGCGATCGCACCGAGGGCCGCATCGGCAATCGTGTGGAGCAACACGTCCGCATCGGAATGACCGAGTAGACCACGGTCGTGCGGAATCTCGATTCCCCCTAAAATGAGCGGGCGCTCTTCCGCAAATGCATGCACATCAAATCCTTGTCCTATTCTCATCGATAATCCTCCTTCGTCAAAATCGCTTCCCCGAACAATAAATCTTCGGGTGTCGTGATTTTTATGTTGTGATAGTCACCCGGGATGACCGCGACCTCATGACCTGCCCATTCGAACAGACTCGCATCGTCGGTACCCGTAAACGTTTGCGCCGCCGCTTCGTCGTGAATGCGCCGAATCCGCTCAATCGGAAACGCCTGCGGGGTCTGGGCGAGCCAAAGCGTCTCACGCGGAACCGTGCGGGTAATTTGTCCAGCATCCACTTGCTTCACCGTGTCTTTCACGGGAACAGCTAAAATCGCACCGCCCGTTTGTCCTGCTTGAGCCACTTGCCGCAATTGTTCGACTCGAATGAACGGACGCGCTCCGTCATGAATCAAGACGACACCGTCTCGCGTCACGGCATGCAGGCCGGCACGGACACTTTCTTGCCGTTCTTTCCCGCCAGCCACATACGTGATGGGTGTCGGAATATGGTTAAGCATCGAGCGAAACCACGGCTCTTCCTCCGGACGAATCGCCAAGATGATGGCGTCACACCATGTGTCACGGGCGAACGCCTCGACCGTCCACACGATAATCGGCTGTCCTTGGAGCTGTAACATCAATTTATTCTCGTTCGCCCCCATACGCTTGCCTTGACCGGCCGCTGGGATGACGACTGCATATCGCATCACTAATTCCCCTCACTTCGTGAAAAAAGAGAGCGCGAAGCGCGTCTCTTTTTCACAGTTATTCAGGACGAGCAAAAATCATTCGACCTGCCGAGGTCTGGAGCACACTCGTCACGACGACCGGTAACGTCTTCGAAATGAGCTTACGTCCCCCTTCGACAACGACCATCGTCCCGTCTTCGAGGTAGGCGACTCCTTGATTTTGTTCTTTTCCTTCTTTGATGACCGTAACGACCATCTCTTCACCTGGAATGACAATCTGTTTCACCGAGTTAGCTAAATCGTTAATGTTTAACACCGGGACGTTTCGAACTTCACATACTTTGTTCAAGTTGTAGTCGTTCGTCACGACGATCCCGTTCTTCACTTCAGCGAGTTTAATCAGCTTGATATCGACTTCCGCTACATCTTCAAAGTCTCCATCATAAATCTCGACTTCGATGCGGTCGTTGTCTTGAAGCTCTTTTAAAATATCGAGTCCGCGTCGACCGCGATTCCGTTTCAACGTATCTGAAGAGTCCGCGATATATTGGAGTTCGCCGATGACGAACTGGGGAACGATGAGCGTTCCTTCAATAAAGCCTGTCTTCGCGATGTCGGCGATACGACCGTCGATGATGACACTCGTATCCAAAATCTTATCGTTCGAACGGCGTACCGGCTCAGCCGGCTGCTTTTCGCGTTCACTTTTCACGAACAGTTTGATCCACTCGTTGCGCTTTCGGTACCCGACGGCAAATCCGAAGTATCCGAACAAAGCGGTCACGAAAATCGGGACGATTTTACTGAGCAAGAAAATGTTCGTCACTTCGAGCGAGACGCTAATCAAAAAGGCGATTAACAACCCGATAATCAATCCAATCGAGCCGAACAAAATATCCCCGACCGGCAAACGGACGAGCCGTTCTTCGACAAAACGGATGAATTTAACGACCATGTCGGTCAAGAATAAACTGAGAATGAAGAAGATAAGTCCACCAATCAAACTAGCTACGTATGGAATCGTCAACCATGCCGGCACGTTCACACCGAGGTCACTTAGTAAAATCATCAACTCGATAATCCCGAACCATCCGACGACGAGACCGATTAAAATAAATCCGATTCGCACTGCAATCTTCACTCATTCCACCTCCTTCGTTTGAATTTAAATTTCATGAAAACAGCACTTTTATTGTAACACGGTTCGTTTGAAAGCGTTCGTTACAAAGCGTTAAAAACCTGTCGGAGGCGCCCGTCAGAACGGAATGGTGAGTTGTAGCGCCTCATCGACAGTACTGACCCCGACGACGTCGATTCCGGCTGGTGCCGTCCAGCCGCCAAGGTTGTTTTTCGGAATGATCGCACGCGTGAAGCCGAGCTTAGCCGCCTCGGCGACGCGTTGTTCGATTCGTGACACCCGGCGTACTTCACCGGTCAATCCGACTTCCCCGATACAGACGTCGGTCGGGCGTGTCGGACGGTCGCGGAAACTTGAGGCGATGGAGACACAGATTGCCAAATCGATGGCCGGCTCGTCAAGCTTCACGCCACCAGCCGCCTTCAAATACGCATCTTGCGTCTGGAGCAAGAGACCGGAACGTTTCTCGAGCACGGCCATGAGCAGCGCGACGCGGTTTTGGTCGATTCCCGTCGCCATGCGTCTCGGATTCCCGAATGACGTCGGTGAGATGAGCGCTTGGAGTTCGACGAGTACCGTTCGCGTCCCTTCCATCGAAGCGACGACCGTTGAGCCGGATACACCTGCTGTCCGTTCTTCGAGGAAAATCTCAGACGGGTTCAGCACTTCTTCGAGCCCACTCTCTTTCATCTCAAAAATACCAATCTCATTCGTCGAGCCAAATCGATTCTTCACGGCCCGTAAAATCCGAAACGTATGATGACGCTCACCTTCGAAATACAACACCGCATCCACCATATGCTCGAGTAGACGTGGTCCCGCAATTGAACCTTGTTTCGTAACGTGCCCGACGATAAAGACGGCCACACCCCGCGTTTTAGCAATCTTCATGAGCGCTGCCGTACATTCCCGTACTTGGGCGACACTACCCGGCGCCGATTGAATCTCATCCATATATACTGTTTGAATCGAGTCAATGATAACGAATCCCGGCTTTTCTTCATCGATGACCCGTTCGATCATCAACATATCGGTCTCGGCGAGGACATATAAATCCTGTGTCGGCAAACCGAGTCGTTCCGCACGAAGCTTCGTCTGTTTGAGCGATTCCTCACCAGAAATGTAGAGCACTTTTCGACCACTATGAGCAAGGTGCGCACTGACTTGAAGGAGAATCGTCGACTTGCCGATACCCGGGTCACCCCCGACAAGGACGAGCGATCCAGGGACAATCCCCCCACCGAGGACGCGGTCAAACTCTTGACTGTTCGTATGGACTCGCGTCTCTTCCTGCGAGACGACGTCCGCGAGACGTTCCGGTTTCAACTGGCGTGAGGAACTGTGAACGAACGCGGCCCCGCGCTTCGCTTTCTTCTCTTCGACGAACTCTTCGACGAGCGTGTTCCATTCATTACATCCCGGGCAACGTCCCATCCATTTGGCGGACTCATAGCCACACGATTGACATACGTATTTCGTTTTTAATTTAGCCATACCGAATCCTTTCTGTTTAAAAAAGCCCCCTCACACGAGAGAGGGAGCTTCGCATTATTGAACGACGCCTTCGCTTCGGACGATAAACTCTCCGTTCTGCACGTCGAGCGCGACTTTACTACCTTTGGTGATGTCTCCACTGAGCATCGCTTCTGAGAGTCGGTCCTCCACCTCGCGTTGGAGCGCCCGGCGGAGCGGTCGAGCCCCGTACTCTGGGTCGTATCCAACTTCAGCGATCTTCTCAAGCGCCGACTCCGTCAACGTGAAGTCGATGCCTTGTTCACCAAGACGTTTCGTGAGTGTCTCAGCCATGAGCTTGACGATTTGTTGGATATGCTCTTTTTGGAGCGAGTGGAATACCGTGATCTCATCGATCCGGTTCAAGAACTCAGGACGGAACGCTTTTTTGAGCTCTTCCATGACTTTGTCCTTCATCTCTGTATATTCACGTTTCACATCGTCTTCAACCGTGAATCCGACATATTTGTTCCGTTTGAGCGCGGCGGCCCCGACGTTTGATGTCATGATGATGACGGTGTTGCGGAAGTCGACCGTGCGGCCTTTCGAGTCTGTCAAGCGGCCGTCGTCGAGCACTTGGAGCAAGATGTTGAACACTTCCGGGTGCGCTTTCTCAATCTCATCAAGCAAGATGACCGAGTATGGCTTCCGGCGAACTTTTTCTGTCAATTGTCCACCTTCTTCATACCCAACATACCCTGGAGGCGAACCGACGAGTCGGCTCGTCGCATGTTTCTCCATGTACTCGGACATGTCGATGCGGATAATCGCGTCCTCATCGCCGAAGAGCGCTTCGGCAACGGCACGGGCAAGTTCGGTCTTACCGACACCGGTCGGCCCAAGGAAGACGAACGATCCGATTGGACGTTTCGGGTCTTTCAACCCGGCACGGGCCCGGCGGATTGCCCGCGAAATCGACTTGACCGCTTCGTCTTGACCGATGACACGGTTATGCAAAATCGACTCGAGTTTCAAGAGACGATCTGTCTCTTCCTCTGCGATTTTTGTGACCGGAACGCCGGTCCAGTTGGCGACGACTTGGGCGATATCTTCTTTCGTCACTTCAAGTTTCTCATTGCCTTGTTTGTTCTGCCATTCGGACTTCAACTGTTCGAGCTCTTCTCGAACTTTTTGTTCCGTATCTCGAAGCGAGGCTGCTTTCTCGAACTCTTGGCTCTGAACGGCCGAATCTTTTTCTTTACGAATCGATTCGAGACGTGCTTCGAGCTCTTTCAAGTTCGGTGGCGCCGTGAACGAACGGAGGCGGACTTTTGACGCGGCCTCATCGACGAGGTCAATCGCTTTATCCGGAAGGAAACGGTCTGAAATGTAGCGGTCTGAAAGAACGACAGCTTCGTGGACCGCTTCGTCCGTGATGGTCACGCGATGGTGCGCTTCATAACGGTCGCGTAAACCGAGTAAGATCTGCTCTGCTTCTTCTGCAGTCGGTTCATTCACTTGAATCGGTTGGAAGCGACGCTCGAGCGCGGCATCTTTTTCGATATACTTCCGATACTCATCTAACGTCGTCGCACCGATACATTGAAGTTCACCACGGGCGAGTGATGGTTTCAAGATGTTCGAGGCATCGATTGCCCCTTCCGCCCCACCAGCGCCGATTAACGTGTGCAATTCGTCAATGAAGAGAATGACGTTCCCCGCCTGACGAATCTCATCCATCACTTTTTTCAATCGATCTTCAAATTCACCGCGGTATTTTGTACCCGCGACGAGTGTTCCCATATCAAGGACCATCACTCGTTTGTTACGAAGCGTCTCTGGCACTTCATTATTGATGATTTGTTGAGCTAATCCTTCGACGACAGCCGTCTTCCCGACACCTGGCTCACCGATGAGAACCGGGTTGTTTTTCGTCCGGCGTGATAAGACTTCGATGACCCGTTGAATCTCACCAGCGCGCCCGATCACCGGATCAAGACGTGACTCACGAGCTTGTTGCGTCAAGTCGCGAGCTAATCCGTCGAGTGTCGGTGTCGCAGCGCTCGTTCCAGGTTGTGAGGCGTTAGCTGACGATTCTGTGTTACCGAGCAATTGAAGCACTTGTTGACGTGCTTTTGTCAAACTGATGCCGAGGTTGTTCATGACGCGCGCCGCCACACCCTCGCCTTCTCGAATCAAGCCGAGCAAGATGTGCTCTGTCCCAACGTATGAGTGACCGAGTTTACGGGCCTCGTCCATCGAAAGTTCAATCACTTTTTTCGCACGCGGCGTGTAATGAATCGTTGACCCGTTCTCTGACCCGCGTCCAATGAGCGCCTCTACTTCTTGTTGAATCTTCTCAGACGTCATACCGAGGGCGAAAAGTGCTTTTGCAGCAATCCCTTCGCCTTCTCGAATCAAGCCGAGTAAAATGTGTTCCGTACCAATATTATGATGGCCAAGCCGTACCGCTTCTTCTTGTGCTAAAGCTAATACGCGCTGAGCTCGTTCTGTGAATCGACCAAACATCATGGACAAAACCTCCTTGAGAGTTAAATCAAACTAAACCGTGATCTAGCATGCGACGAACGAGCGTTGCTCGTTCCCGATCTCGTTCTTTCGTAGATAATGTTTTCCCGAAATGTTTTTGTAGGAAACCTGATTGCAACCTTACAATCAGTTCATGAAACTGTGGCGGGCTCCAATCTGACAATAGGCCAAGATCGCTCGCTAAATGTAAGTCAGACAGACGCTCAATTGCTTCTGTCGAAGACAGTAACTTCGCATAACGCAACACCCCATAAGAGCGATAAAACTGATCTTCTAACTCGTCTTCCTTGTTTTTGAGCAAATCCTCACGTGCTTGGCGTTCGGCCTGAATGAGTTGTTCCGTTATTTCCATAAAGTCCGATAAGAGTTGGGATTCATGGCTCCCAAGTGTACGTTGATTCGACAACTGGAATAAACGTCCCGCTGCGTCACTACCTTCCCCGTACCGGCCACGAATTGTGTAACCTAGTTTGCGAAGTTCTTTTAGTATAGGAGTAATTCGACCTGTCAATACCAAGCCTGGTAAGTGAAGCATGACCGAGGCGCGAAGACCTGTCCCGATGTTGCTCGGGCACGTCGTCAAGTACCCTAATGTTTCATCGAAGGCGTAAGGAAGTGATTCTTCACACAAAGCATCGACGCGTTTAGCGAGTTCAAATGCCTCAATCACCTGAAACCCTGGAAGTAACGTTTGAATTCGTAAATGATCTTCCTCGTTGATTAACACACTAATCGTCTCATCTTCACTTAAAAAGACGGCACTTTCATCTTTTGTAGCAATGGTTGGACTGATTAGATGCTTCTCGACAAGCGCTTGGCGGGTCACGTAATCATAGGAACCCATATGAATATACTTAAATCCTTGCAAACCACCAAGAGAAGATTCGACACGTTCACATAAATATCGTTGTCCTTCTTCTGAAAGTACTGGGGAGAAGACCGTGTCCTTCAAATTGCGAGCCAGTCGGATTCGCGTTGAGATGACAAGGTCGTCAAGTTTCGCTCGTTCACGCATTTTCGGACCGAGCGGTTGTTCGAGGAATGTCTCCATCACGCCTCACCTTGTCCTTTCAATTGAATCATTTCTTTTTTGATACGGGCTGCACGTTCATAATCTTCTTGTTCGACAGCTTGCTCCAACTCCCCTGCCAGCTTGACGAGTCGTTCTTCAATTCGTTCGTCAGGCGTACGTAACAAGTTCGGAATTGAACCGACGTGATGATCATGCCCTTGTTGATATTGACGCGTTATTTTTAATAAATCATCTCGAAACACGGTGTAACACATTGTACAGCCGGCTTTTCTCGTTTGTTGTAACGCATGTTGCGTCATTTGACACGTCGGACACCGCTTCACGACCGGGACGTAACCTGTCATGACTTCAAACGCGCAATTCCGACACAGTTTACGTGTGACAGATACCCCGTTCTCATTAATGACCATTTCATTGACGGCAGGTCGCCGTTTACATCGTTCGCATAGCATGTTATCCCGCCTCCGTCAGCGATAACTTAACAATTTCATAAGCGCTAATAATTGTTGTCGGCGAATCAAGTGACGATCGGTTGCGTGGAGACCGAGTGATTCATCAGACAATACGTGAAAAAGAAGTCGAACTTCCCGTTCACTTAACAATCCTTCTTCAAATAGACGAATTAATATGTTTTCGACGACTTGTTCATTCAAATTAGGTTGATCATGCAAGAAGTCGATGAGACTAGCTAATAAATCTTGCTTCTCATGTAAGATGACGCGGCGAATGCGAATATATCCGCCTCCCCCTCGTTTGCTTTCAACAAGATAGCCTTTTTCGACGGTAAATCGTGTGTTGATGACATAGTTGATTTGAGACGGGACACACTCGAAACGTTTCGCAATATCTTGTCGTTTAATTTCAATTGCATTGGCCTGACTTTCTTTGAGTACTTGCTTCAAATACTGTTCGATTACATCAGATATGTTTCTCATCTCCACCACCCTCTGACCATCTTTGACTTTTGACTATATTTTATCATTGATTCAAAAAAAGGCAAACGAAAAGCGACGATGCAGCGCATCGTCGCACAAAAAAGACGACCAAGCAGATGCTTGATCGTCTCATGTTGCCTGGCAACGTCCTATCCTCACAGGGGGAGACCCCCAACTACTTTCGGCGCTGAAGCGCTTAACTTCCGTGTTCGGCATGGGAACGGGTGTGGCCGCTTCGCTATCGCCACCAGACAAGTATTATATTAACATCATTTAAGGATAACGTCAATATGTTTTAAGAGATTGTTCTCTC
>NZ_JNAA01000037.1:0-1511 GCF_000696055.1 Exiguobacterium sp. AB2 | reverse complement strand
TTTCAGACTGTAGACAAAACATTGTCTGCAGTCTTTTTTATTTGCCCGACCGGGCACAGCTCGCTTTTCTGGGGGCAAGCAGGGAGCCGCATCGCGACTTTGTCGCTGCTGGGTCTCCCTTTGCTTGCTAATCCCCTGGAAGTCTCGCCGTGCCCGCAGTCGGCCCACGCATCAATCTCTCTTTTCGTACCGTCGTCGCTTTTTTATAATGAGAGATATAGAAACAATTATGGAGGCGAATCGGATGATCAGGAAATCAACAGAATCGGAAACCAATCGGACACAACTGGAGATGGTCACGCTCGACGAGCTTGTGCCAGCGGACCATCTGGTCCGAAAAATCGAGGCGGTGATCGACTTTGAGTTCATCTATCCGCTCGTGGAGGACTTATATTCTGAGGACCGTGGCCGGCCAAGCGTCGACCCTGTCGTCCTGATCAAGATGGCCTTTCTTCAGTACCTGTTCGGTATCCGATCCATGCGACAGACGATTCGTGAGATCGAGACGAACGTCGCATACCGTTGGTTTCTCGGGTTCGGATTCACGGACAAGGTGCCACATTTCTCGACGTTCGGGAAGAACTATGTGCGTCGGTTTCAATACACGAGCTTATTCGACGACATCTTCTATCATATCCTTGAACAGGCTGCGGACGCAGGGTTCATCGATCGCGCCGTCCTATTCGTCGACTCGACACACGTTAAAGCGAACGCAAACAAGCGGAAGCTCGTTAAGAAGACCGTCCGGAAAGAGGTGAAACACTATCAGGAACAACTCGATGCCGAGGTCGAGCGAGACCGTGAAGAAAGTGGAAAGAAGCCCTTAGGGCCAAAAAAGAATCAGGCGGAGGAGACGAAGGAAATCAAGGTCAGCACGACAGACCCTGAGAGTGGATATTACGTAAAAGGTGAGCGTGAGAAGCAGTTCGCTTACTCGGTCCATGCGGCGAGCGACGCCCATGGGTTCGTGCTCGGTGCCATCGTTACACCTGGGAACGTGCATGACAGTCTCGCGTTCCCAGATCTGCTCGACAAGGTCTCCAACCGTCTGATTCAACCGTTCGCCGTCGCCGCCGACTCCGCCTATAAAAACCCTGCCATCGCCAAATTGCTGATCGACCATGGAATCCTGCCGGTCTTCCCGTACACGCGCCCGAAGGGCAAGAAGGGCGCCTTCAAGACCAAAGATTTCATCTACGACGAGCACCATGACGTCTACATCTGCCCGAACAACGAGTTATTAACGTACAGCACCACGATGCGCGAGGGGAAACGTAAATACGTCTCGAATCCCACCGTTTGTGTGAACTGCCCGTTGCTCGAGCAGTGCACGAAGAGCCAGAAGCATCAGCGGATCATCGAACGACACCTCTGGCAATCTTATATAGACGAGGTCGAAGACCTCCGCCACACCGAACTGAACCGCAACATCTATGACCGTCGGAAACAAACGGTCGAGCGCGTGTTTGCGGACGCAAAAGAGAAGCATGGCATGCGTTGGACCCGTTACC
>NZ_JNAA01000036.1:0-901 GCF_000696055.1 Exiguobacterium sp. AB2 | reverse complement strand
GGCGATGAACTTGACCCCTGCTACCTCTGCGGCTTCGACTGCGTTCGCATGTTGGCGGATGCGGGTGTCGTTGTCTCCGTCTGCTGAGATGATCAGGAGTCGCTCGACCCCTTTGAACGCCGCTTCGAGCGTCTCCGGCTTGTCAAAGTCGCCATGACGCACGTCGACACCTTTTTCCTTCAATAGCGACGCTTTCTCTGGGTTGCGGACGCTGACCGCCACTTCACTTGCCGGTACGGATTCAAGCAAGAAATCGACAATCTTCGAACCGAGTTTCCCGGTCGCCCCTGTGACTAAATATTTCATGATTCATTTCCTCCCTTTAACCTGTAATCAAATCAGTTACATGTAATCATCATAGTTACAGCATCTTCGTTTGTCAATTGTTTGTTCCCTGTTATACTGAAGATGTAACCAATTCGCTTACACGACAGTTCAGAAAGGTGGTGGCTTATGTCAATTAGTAGCCGTTTCGCAGTTGGCATTCATATCTTGACGTTAATCGAGTTCAACAAGGACGGCGTCACCTCGTCTGATTATTTAGCCGGGAGCGTTAATACGAACCCTGCCTTAATCCGTAAAATCATGGCCATGTTGAAGAAGGCCGACTTGATTGAAGTGAAACCCGGCGTCGCCGGCGCCAAACTGACGAAAGAATTGACCGAAATCTCACTATATGATGTGTATCAAGCCGTCAACGTCGTCGAGGAGAACGAGTTGTTCAGCATCCATGACAATCCGAATCCGGCATGTCCTGTCGGTCAACATATCCAAACGACGATTGAACCGATTTTTATTCACGCCCAATCGGCGATGGAATCGGTATTGAAGCATGTGAAGCTCGCCGATATCGTCCAAGACGTCGCCACAAAAAGCCAAGGAACCTAACGACCGGTTCCTT
>NZ_JNAA01000035.1:0-1173 GCF_000696055.1 Exiguobacterium sp. AB2 | reverse complement strand
TTAAGAAGTATACTAGTCATAGCGAGTTAACAGATTCGAGGAAAGGGATGGATCGAGCTATGACAAAAGGGAGAAAAACCACATTCGAAGAGCGCTTCGAGATCGTGAAATACTGTTTGGAGAATGGACGCAACTACCAGCAGACCGCGGAACAATATCAGGTGTCCTATGCCCAGGTGTATGGCTGGATCAAAAAGTATGACACGAACGGGGCAGAAGCGCTCCTAGACCGCCGTGGTCGTACGAAGCCAGAGGACGAACTAAGCGAAGAAGAGAAGCTGAAACGCCGGATCCAGCAAATGGATCTTGAGAACGAACTTCTTCGTGCGGACATCTTGTTTCTAAAAAAGTTAGAGGAGATCGAGAGGAGGTCATGATCAGCCAGGTACGGCTACAGCAACGATATATCGCCATCAAAGAATTGAACGAAGAGGAGGCCCTTTCGATCGTGCTCCTCTGTCGAGTCGCCGGCATCTCACGGGCGGCCTATTACAAATGGTTGAATCGCACCATACCGGTGCGTCAAGAAGAGAACGAGAAGCTTCTGGAGGACATCCGTCTACTCTATGACCAGGCGAACGGCACATACGGGTACCGTCGGATCACGATGACGATCAACCGGCTGCGCCGGCAACAAGGCCTGTCCCCGTTCAATGAAAAGCGAGTCTATCGCTTGATGCATATCCATGGGATCCAATCGGTCATCCGCCGGAAGCGGAAGAAGCATAAGAAGTCAACGCCGCAGCACGTGGCCGAGAACCTGATGAACCGAGAGTTCAGCGCGTCCCGACCGGACGAGAAATGGTGCACCGACGTCACCGAGTTCAAATATGGTGCCGGGAAGAAGGCATACCTGAGCGCGATCATCGACCTGTATGACGGCTCGATCGTCGCCTATCGCATCGGGAAGTCCAACAACAACGCTCTCGTCTTCCAGACGATGATGCCGGCCATCGCGGGGCTCCGTACAGGAGCACGTCCGATGATCCATAGCGACCGAGGGTTCCAATATACCTCGAGAGGGTTCAAACGAATGGTAGAAGACGCGGGAATGACCCGCAGCATGTCCCGGGTCGGACGTTGCATCGACAACGCCCCGATCGAGAGTTTTTGGGGCACCTTGAAAGTGGAGATGTACTACTTGCGTGAGTTCCAGGCCTATAGCGAACTCAC